>CAZISP010000294.1:0-2528 GCA_964541955.1 uncultured Lachnospiraceae bacterium | reverse complement strand
AAGATCGAGGAATATCTGGCTCCCGTTGAGATCATTTCCGAGGTCGTTGTAATGGCACGTGAGAACGCATCGGGCGAGCCTGCTGTCACGGCTATCGCCGTTCCCAATTACGATTTGCTCAAGGACAAGAGTGACGACGAGATATGCAACATGATAAAGGCGGCTGTTGACGAGGTCAACAAGAAGCTTCCTTCCTACAAGCAGATCCATCAGGTGGTTATCAGAAAAGAGCCTTTTGAGAGAACCACATCAAAAAAGATCCAGCGTTTCAAGGTTAAATAAACTTTAGGTTTATAAATATAATATCGCAAAAGCGATTTTGGAGGATTTTTATGTTTGAAAAGTTAAAGGCACTTTTGGTTGACGAATTTGACCTGAGTGCAGAGGACATCGAGCTTACAAGCGATCTTTCTCAGGATCTCGGTATCAATTCCGTCGAGCTGATGGATCTTGCAATGCGTTGCGAGGAGGAATTTGACATTCAGTTCCCCGATGACGACATTCATGAGTTCACAACGGTCGGTGATATCGTTAAGTTCCTGGATAGCGCAAAAGCGTAAAACACAAACAAAAAGCCGCCGAGCAAGCTGCTCGGCGGCTTTTTGTTTATCCTATCTTTCCAAAGGGGTCGATATTTTCCGCAAAAACGGGAATAAGCTTGAATTTGAACGTGAACCTCTCGGCCTTGAATCTGTATTTATTCGCGGGCTTGGGTCCGCAGGAGTTTGAGCCGATGCCGTGCTGCTTCTTGTCTATGCAGAAAACAGTCTCGGAGAGAGGCTTAAGCTCGTAGTGGTGCTTTGCTTTTGTCAGCATTTGGGGAGTGTAGTGGCTTGCGTTGAAGCTGATATCCTCACCGTATCTGACCGCAAGCAGTCCGTGACCTGCGTAGGAATAGACCTCAGCCCACTTTGTTCCGTTGTGTGCCATGTTTTCCTGGGGTCTGACATAGTTTTCGAAATGATCGGCGATGCTGCTTTGATACAGACCTACCTTTGATGCAAGATGCTTGTCCTCGTAGCTTTCAACGGGGCCCCTTCCGAAATATTTCAGTTTTTCCGTGTCGCGCGGCATATTGAATATGACGCCGAAACGGGGAAGATCGGGAATGTTTTCTCCGCACCTGACGTCGAAGTCAAAGAGAATGCCGTCATTTGCGGTGAATGTGTAGGTCACCTTGAATCTGAGAATCTCGCGTCTTGCCGCCGCACCCATTGATATCTCGGCGGTGACCGCGGGACGGTCGTCGTCCGATATCAGCTCACAGCCAAGGCAGGTGGTGATGGCACGGTCCATACCGATGCTGTACCATTCAATGCGTGAATTTTTGTCGTTGTCTATGGGCGCGCGCCAGATACTTGGCGTCACGGGAGTTGTGATAAGCTCTCGTCCGTGATCGCGGATAGAGGTGATAAGACCCGAGAAACGGCTCACCTTGTAACGAGTGTCGCCGATGCTGATCACAATCTCGCTGTCACTTGTCTCGACCATTGCGCTCTGCCTTGATTTCTTTTCGATCTTCTCGGGGATCTCGCAAAGCGTGATCTGATCAAAGCCCAGCTCGTAGCCCGCCTGAGCCCAGGGGGTGGCATAATTTGCGGTGAGGGAGAGATTCAGATAGCAGAAGCCGTCAAGCTCCTCGAAATCAAAGGGGATCCCAAAGGTTCTTTGGTGCTGAGGGCTTACGGCAGGGGAAGCAAAGCGTCCCTGTGCCACGATAACTCCGTTTCTCGTTACACACCAGTTGAGATCGCAGTCCGAGAGGGGGGTGAAATAGCGGAGGTTCTTTATTTTCAGCTTGCCCGTTTTTGCGTCAAAGCCCGTTACCTCAAAGGGCTTTTGAATCTGCTTGAGCTCAAGCAGACCCGTGTGAGGCGTGCGATCGGGATAAACGAGACCGTCAACGCAGAAGTTGGCATCGGCGGAGAAATCACCGAAATCGCCGCCGTACTTGTATTCGGGGGCGTTGTAAATATCGCCGTCGGCCGATGCATGATCGGTGAACTCCCAGACACAGCCGCCGAAGAAGTTGTCGTGTGCGCGGATCAGCTTCCAGTATTCCTCGAGGTCGCCGGGGCCGTTGCCCATTGCATGGCAATATTCGCAAAGATAGACGGGGCGTTTTTCCGTTTTGAGGCGCTCCTGCAGCTCTTCTATGCTTGGATACATACGGCTGTAGATATCGACGTATTCCGCGTTGTCCGCAGGGCCGCGGGCGGTCTGATCCTCGCAGTGAACGAAACAACCGGGCATTCTGCCGTGGAGATAGTCTGCCATGACCCTCTGATTCTTTCCGCAACCGAATTCGTTGCCAAGCGACCAGAAAATAACGCAGCCGTGATTCTTGTCCCGCTCAAACATGAGACGAACACGGTCAAGAAAAGCCTCGGTCCAATCGTCGCTGTCCGTAAGCATCCCCCACTTGTCCCAGGCTATTTGCGTCATTCCGTGGGTCTCCATGTCGGTCTCGTTGCAAACGTAGAAGCCCAGCTTGTCGCATAGGGTAAGGAAACGGGGGTCGTTGGGGT
>CAZISP010000293.1:0-2531 GCA_964541955.1 uncultured Lachnospiraceae bacterium | reverse complement strand
GCCGATAGAGAAAAGCAACAGCAGGCCTGCGCTTGACAGCTTGTCTACGGTGAAGTTGCCGATAAAGGTTCCAAGTACCAGGCAGGGGATAAACAGGTAATTCTCAAGCTTTGAGAGCACCGACTCGGAGCCCTCGGGCAGAAATTTGAATTTGACTAAGATGTATCCCGCGAGTATCAGCGAGAACAGAAATGCCATTTGGTTCAGTGTTGCGGTTAGTATCATGAAAAAAGCCTCCGATTAAAACGCTCTGCGGGTATTATATCCCCTAAATAAAAGGAAGTCAATAGGTTCGGGCTCATTTGATTGATTTTTGATATGGTCGCCCGGAGCAAAATTTACAAAAATGTAACACAAACGGTCAAAAAAATTTACTTGATTTCGCAAAATCGTGAAAGTGACCGAAAACGAGCGTTATTATTGTACATATTTGTGGAGAAAAACTCCTTGACAGAGGGTGAAAATTGTGATAAAATTTTATACTGCATTATAATTGCTGTAATATGCGGATTTTTGCGGTAAAATTGATTTTTTTACAGTCTTATTATATACCGCATCACTGAAAAATGTTACTGTAATGAACAACATAAGGAGTGTATTTATGGTCGTAAAAGAGCAAAAACTCGGCAAAAATGTCAGAATGAGCTTTTCGAAGGCGCGCAATACTCTTGAATTGCCCAACCTTCTTGAGGTTCAGACAAAATCTTACGAGTGGTTCCTGCGTGAGGGTCTCGATGAGGTTCTCCGCGACGTATCTCCCATCATGGACTATTCCGGAAATCTCCAGATCGATTTCCTGTCCTACACCATCGATCCCACACCCAAATATCCCGTTGAGGAGTGCAAGGAGAGAGACGTAAACTATGCGGCTCCCCTGCGCGTTAACGTTCGCTTGACAAACAAGCAGACGGGCGAGGTCAAGGAGACCGAGATCTACATGGGCGACTTCCCGCTGATGACTGATAACGGAACCTTCGTTATCAACGGTGCGGAGCGTGTAATTGTTTCCCAGATAGTTCGTTCTCCCGGTATGTATTATGCTTCCGACATCGATAAGTCGGGCAGAAAGACGTACTCCGCTCAGATCATCCCTTACAGAGGCGCATGGCTCGAGTACGAGACCGATATCAACGGCGTTATGTACGTTCGTATCGATAAGAACCGCAAGCTTCCCATGACCGTCTTCATCCGTGCTCTCGGTGTTTCCACACGCGAGGAGATTTACGAGATGTTCGGCGAGGAGGATGAGCTGACGGCTACCTTCGAAAAGGACGAGATGGATGATCTTGCCGACCGTAACAAGACCACTCCCGAAATAGAAGCGCTCAAGGAAATCTACAAGAAGCTCCGCCCCGGCGAGCCTCCCCTTGTGGACAGCGCAAGAACTCTTATAAATAACTATTTCTTCGATCCCAAGAGATACGACATCGCTGCCGTCGGACGCTATAAGTTCGACAAGAAGATGTCCATTGTTGACCGAATCCGCGGCCATAAGGCGGCAGACACTCTCGTCAGCCCCCTCACCGGTGAGGTGGTATGCGAGGCAGGTGCTGTCATTGACGGTGAAAAGGCACTTGAGATCGAGCGCAACGCTATAAACGAATGCCGTATTGTTCTGGATAACGGCACGATCGTAAAAGTGTTCGGCAACAACACAATCGAGCCCGAATGCCTGCTTGGCTTTGATCTCCGTGACTGCGGAATCAAGGAGAAGGTAAGAATCTCCGTGTTAAAGGAGATCATGGAGGAGTGCGAGGGTGACGTTGATGCCATCAAGGCAAAGGCAAAGGAAAGAATCGCCGAGCTTTGCCCCAAGCACATCACAAAGGACGATATTTTCGCAACAATCGGCTATATTCTCAACCTTTCCCACGACGTGGGCAAGACTGACGATATCGACCATCTGGGCAACCGCCGTATCCGCTCGGTGGGCGAGCAGCTGCAGAATCAGCTGAGAATCGGCTTCACCCGTATGGACAAGATCATCAAGGAGAGAATGACAACCCAGGAAAACGACAAGCTGACTCCTCAGGCGCTGATCAATATCCGCCCTGTCGTAACTGCTATCCGCGAGTTCTTCGGTTCCTCTCAGCTCTCCCAGTTCATGGATCAGACAAACCCCCTCTCCGAGCTTACTCATAAGCGCCGTCTCTCGGCACTCGGTCCCGGCGGTCTGTCTCGTGACCGTGCTTCTTTCGACGTTCGTGACGTTCATTATACTCACTACGGAAGAATGTGCCCCATCGAGACACCCGAAGGTCCTAATATCGGTCTTATTTCCTATCTTGCCACATATGCGCGCATCAGCGACTACGGCTTTATCGAGGCTCCTTACCGCGTTGTAAAGCACGTAGAGAACAAGGAAACGGGCGAGATCGACAGCTACGTTACAGACGAGGTTCTGTATATGACCGCCGACGTTGAGGATCAGTATATTATCGCACAGGCAAACGAGCCTCTTGATGAAAACGGCAAGTTCCTCAACAAGAAGGTTACTGCAAGAGACCGTGCCGACTTTATTGAGATCGAGC
>CAZISP010000292.1:0-2540 GCA_964541955.1 uncultured Lachnospiraceae bacterium | reverse complement strand
GAAAAAGAAAATTGATTGGCGCGCCCCTACCCAAAAAAACAAATAAAAACGACGGTGTTTAGCCGTCGTTTTGCGAATGTTTGAGAATAAAATGTCTGTGTGAAATCCCTTTTTGAGGGTTTCGCGGGGGTATGGGGACGCCTTTCCAAAGGCGCCCCCATAATTTGCTTGTCACTTCGTTGCGTAGCCCTCTTGCTCTATGAGCTGCTTGCCCTGAGCCGAGCAGATCCAATTGTAGAGGATTCTTTCGGGGGAGTTTTCGGGTGCGTCCTTGCGGATAACAACGTAAAAGTCGTTGGTCAGCTTGTATTCGCCGCTGGAGATGGTCTCGTTTGAGGGTGTAACGCCCTCGTAATCAAATATCTTCGCCTTGTCAAGAGTGCCGCTCTCCATCTCGGTCAGATAGTAAAATACCGTGTAGCCGAGAGCTCCGTTTGAGCCGTTGTAGTCCGCCACCGCCTGGAGAAGACCGAGCATTGAGCCCGGCATCAGCTCAGAGGGGGGCTCCATTAGCTCGCCGCCAAGGTTTATGAGCTTGTCAAAAAGCGTCTGACTTCCGCTGTCGCGGTTGCGCTGGAAGGGAACGATAGCCTCGTCGTTGCCCCCAAGCTCAGACCAATTTTCAATCTTGCCGCTGTAAATGCCGCAGACGTCCTCGTAGCTGAGGCTCTCTACGGGATTGTTTTTGTTGCCGATGAAGACCAGCGCGTCGGCGCCGATTGGAGTCATCTCGATTCCCGCATCGTCTGCCGAAATAAGGGTCTTTGCGTCCTCGGAGGGCTCGTATGCAAGGATTATATCAAAGGTTCCGTCAAGAAGCCACTCGTAGTTGTCGGTGGTGGAGCCCTCAAAGCGAATCATGCCGTTTGCCGTCTCGCGGTCAATACCGAGCACCGTTGCCGTTACCGCCTCACCGAGAGGAAGACAGGCAAGCGAGCCGCCCATTTTGGGGTAATTTTCTTCTGTAAATTCAAAGTTTCCGTCACCCGAGGGTTTCTTCTCGCCGCAGGCGGGGATAGAAACAAGAACCATTATGATTGCAAGCAAAATCGCAAGTTTTTTCATCTGATCAGCCCTTTCTTTAATCTTTGTTTATCCGTACTCTTGAAATCTCGTTAAAATCTTCGTCATAGGTGACAGCATAGTCCCCCACCTGCGCAAAGAAACAGAACTCGCCGTCGAGATTCAGATGTGAGGGAATTATCTTGGTGTTGCAGACAAGCTCGCCGTCCCGCGCTCGGTAGATATTGTAATCATAAGCTAAAGACTCCGTATTGTAGTCAAGTCGGTAATAGAAACCGTGGGTGACATACAGCTTGTGGACGTTTTCCGCCACAAAGCCGTTCTTTTCAAGGCTGTATGCGCTTGTCACAGGGTTCGACGTGCCTGTGGTGGTGAGATATATGAGCCCGGCCTCGGTGTCCTCTGCCATGCCGCTGTATTTTCCGTCAATTTCCGCTATGATATTCAGATCCGCGTCGGCGACATAGGTGGTGGCACCCGTATTCATTACGTAATAGTTGCCAAGATCGGTAACGCTGTCATAGCCGAGGCTGTTTCCCTCAAGGTCCATGTACGTGGCGGGATTATTGTTTATATTCACCTTTAGTATCTTCTTTCCCAAGAGGCCTATTCCGGATATGCGGCTGAAGCTGAGGGATGACAGCAGATTCATGTCGTAATCGTAGATGTAGGCGTTTTTGTTGTCCGCTACAAGGAAAATACCGTCGTCAACGTAGCTTGTGAAATTTTTTATGTTCAGGTCGGTGAAAAGCTCCTCGCCCTGCATATTGAATATTCTGGTCGAATCGTTCTCGTCATATGTGTAATAGAACTTGTTGCCGATGAGGTCAATACTGTAGTTTGAGGTAGCTATGACATTGAGGGATCTGTCAAGCAGGGAAACGTGCTGGTAATTGTCAGACATGGAGTACTCGGTCACGATAAGATAATCGCCGTTCACCCGCAGGTATGAGCTTTCAAACTCGGCAACCACGTTCCCGTCGTAGTCGAGCAGCTGCACCTTGTCCGAGAGGTGAGCGGATATCAGATTATCCCATATAAAATAGACTCCCGAGGCGTTTTCGTCAAGCACCACGCAGACCGAGCCGTCGGTCTTTGCAAGGGAAACGCTGTAAAAAGAGGAGAAGGTGCTCTCGTCCTCTCGTCTCATCTCTCTTGAACGGAGAATGAACCATTCCCCTTGTTGATCGATGTCGGTGTAAACGGGGTCGGTGACGATTGTGCCGTCAGCTGTGCAGAGCCCGTAAAGCATACGATACGTCATCAAGCCAAATTCGGAAAAATTCACTATGTTTCCGCAATAGGGGCGCAGGGTGCCGTAATCGTCGCGGGGAATAAGCTCCCCTGTGTAATCGTCGTACCATCGCTTCGGCTCAACGTCGGGGGTGTAGTCTCCGATGTCGGGAAGGGATTCAAGATGGAAATAGAGCTTGTCGCTGTCGTCCTTTGCGCACCCGTAAATGGTGCAGAGAAGGAGCATCGCCGTGAGCAATAAGATCGTTTTTTTCAATCACGTC
>CAZISP010000291.1:0-2541 GCA_964541955.1 uncultured Lachnospiraceae bacterium | reverse complement strand
TATTTGTGCCGCCGCGTGGCGGCGGAATGGAGAATAGAATGGGAAAAATAATAACATTTGCAAATCAGAAGGGCGGTGTCGGGAAGACCACCTCGGCGGTCAACGTGGCGGCGTCCCTTGGAATACTGGGCAAAAAGGTTCTGCTGGTTGACATGGACCCCCAGGGCAATTCTACCAGCGGCGTGGGTGTTGCCAAGAAAAATCTGAAAAACACCACCTCAGAGGTGCTTCTGGACGGCGTTCCTGCCGGGGAGGCTATCGTTTCCACCAAATTCAAGAATCTCGACCTTCTTCCCACCAACATCGGGCTTGCGGGCGGCGAGCTTGACCTGTTTCAGGTGGAGCACGGCGAGGAACAGATGAAAAAGGCGCTTGAAGCGGTTCGCGGCGACTATGATTACATAATCATCGACTGTCCTCCGTCTCTCGGAATGCTCACTCTTAACGCATTGGTCGCGTCGGACGGCGTGGTTATCCCCATGCAGTGCGAATTTTACGCCCTTGAGGGGCTTTCACAGCTCGTTATCACCATCGGAAAGATAAAGCAGAACTACAACCCGAACCTGACCGTGACGGGAATCCTTGTCACCATGTACAACGGCAGACTGCTGCTTTCCATGCAGGTGGTGTCCGAGCTAAAAAAGCACTATGCGGAAAAGCTGTTCAAAACCACGATTTCAAGAAACGTAAGGCTCTCCGAGGCCCCCGGCTTTGGAACCCCGGTGTATTATCATGACAAAAATTCCAAGGGCACGCTTGAATATCTTGAGGTTGCAAAGGAGCTTGCAACGCGCATTTAAGATAAAAAAGGAAACAAAATCGTTTGCGGGAAAGCCTGTTGCCAAGGCACAGGGCATAAAAAAGACCGCCGACGGAAAGGATATAAGAAAAATGGCAAGAAAAAACACGGGACTTGGCAGAGATTTCTTCTCTACCCTTGACGATAACATTCTTGAGACCAAAAAAGGCGCGGTGACGACCCTCCGCCTGTCCGAGATAGAGCCCAGAAAGAACCAGCCCCGAAAGACCTTTGAAGAAGAGGCGTTGCGTCAGCTTTCAGCCTCTATCGGGCAGCATGGGGTGCTGCAACCGATAATCGTAAGAGAAAACCCCCTGAGCGCGGGAACCTATGAGATAATCGCGGGCGAGAGACGCTGGAGAGCGTCAAAGCTGGCAGGCTTGACCGAGATTCCCGTAGTTATTCTCGACGGTGACGACCAGAAGGCGGCGCAGGTGGCCCTGATAGAAAACGTTCAGAGACAGGACCTGAACCCCTTGGAAGAAGCGCTGGGCTACCGCGACCTTATCGAGCGGTTCGGGCTGACACAGGAACAGGTGGCTGAGCAGGTGGGAAAATCACGCCCCACCATCACCAACATGATGCGACTGCTTGACCTGCCCGACACGGTGCTTGAAATGCTCCGCGACGGAAGGCTTTCAACGGGACACGCAAGGGCGCTCCATTCATTAAAGAGCCCCGAGGACATGACGACGCTCTCAAACAAAATTTATATGAGAGGCATGTCGGTACGCGAGGTGGAGGCGGCTGTAAAGCGTCTCAACGCCGAGTACGAGCGGACTTTGACGGGCGCGGAAGAGGCAGTGGCCGAAACCTCTGCTCAGAGGCAGACCAAAATTCACCTCGCCGAGCTTGAAAAGCGAAGCATGGAAATTCTCGGTCGCCGCGTAAGGATTCAGAACGACGGCAAGAAAAAGTCGGTGGAGATCTCTTACAGCGACAACGACGACCTTGAAGAGCTTCTGAAGAGGATCTGTGGAAGCGCAATATTTGACCAATAAATATAATAATTACAGCAATATTTGACAGGAAGGACACACAAAAATGCTTGATATCAAATTTATAAAGGAAAACGTTGAGTACACAAAGGAAAGACTGAAAACAAGAAACGCAAACTACGACGACAAAATAGACGAGCTGATCGCTCTCGATGCCGAGAGACGCGCGCTGATTGCGGACACCGAGGCAAAGAAGGCGGAGCAGAACCGCATCAACAAGACCATCCCCGCGCTGAAAAAGGAGGGCAAGGACGTAACCCCCATTTTCGCGGAGATGAAGGCTCTTTCCGACACGGTTAAGGCTGACAACGAGAGAATCTCCGTCATCGACGAAACCATGACAAACACCCTGCTCTCCATCCCCAATCTGCCCAATGCATCGGTTCAGACGGGCGCAGACGACAGCGACAACGTGGAAATTCGCCGCTGGGGCGAGCCTCGCAATTTTGATTTTGAGCCCAAGGCTCACTGGGACCTTGGCAAGGAGCTTGGTATTCTCGACCCCGAGACGGCAGCTAAGGTAACGGGTCCCCGTTTCCACTTCTACCGCGGTCTCGGAGCAAGACTTGAGAGAGCTATCATTTCTTACTTCCTTGACACCCACACCGAAAACGGCTACACCGAGATTCTGCCCCCCTACATGGTAAACAGAGCTTCCATGAAGGGCACGGGTCAGCTGCCTAAGTTCGAGGAGGATGCGTTCAGAGTTGCAAACAACGACTGCTTCCTCATCCCCACCGCAGA
>CAZISP010000290.1:0-2550 GCA_964541955.1 uncultured Lachnospiraceae bacterium | reverse complement strand
CAGCCCCCTCGGGATAAAGCCCTATTCCCGTTTGCTGAAGATTTGATGCCAGAAACAGAGCAATGCCGCAGCAAACGCCGCCCACAAGGTGCGCCCTCGCAGATTTTTTTCGCTCTGCCCTCTCAGGCTTCTTTCCCGTGGCAAGATCTCGAAGCACAATAATTATAAGCAAAAAAAACGCCGCAATAAACGAACGGAGAAAGCTGATGGTAAACGAGGGAAGACGGTCGGCGCTCTCTCTCTGAGCAACGAACGCAAATCCCCAAATAAGCGCCGCCAGAAAAAGCAACGCAGGGCTTAATATCTTTTTGAGCTTCATTTTGTTGTCCTTTTTTTAATTTTATATTAAAAACTTCGTAAAGTTCTTGAAAAATTCTTTTTTATTTATTATACTGATTATAACAACTTTGCATATTATACCTCATGCCGATAAAAAGTTCAAGTACATTCCGAAAAAATTTTAAGCTCAGGGAGGGAAAAAATGTTTGATATACTTGTAGTCGAGGACGACAGAAACACCCGTTATCTTATGGAAGCAGTGCTTCGCCGCGCGGGCTACAATCCCATCTGTGCCATCGACGGAATCGACGCGCTGGACAAGATGGAGAATAACCACGTTGATCTTATCCTCCTTGACGTCATGATGCCGAGAATGGACGGCTACGAACTCACGAGGGAGCTGAGGAGCGTCGGCTGCGATATACCGATCCTGATGGTGACGGCAAAGGAGACCTCTCTTGACAAGAAAAAAGGCTTTATCGCAGGCACAGACGACTACATCGTGAAGCCCGTTGACGAGGAGGAAATGCTGCTCCGCATCGCCGCCCTGCTTCGCCGCGCGAAGATCGCAAACGAGCACAAGATCACCGTCGGGCAAACGGTGCTGGATTACGACAAAATGACGGTCAGAACCGGCTCTGATCCCGAGATTTCCCTGCCCCAAAAGGAATTTATGCTCATCTACAAGTTCCTCTCCTATCCGGGCAAGGTATTTACCCGCATGGCGCTCATGGACGAAATTTGGGATATGGGCAGCGAGACCGATCCCCACACGGTTGACGTACACATCAACCGCCTCCGAGACAAATTCAAGGATAATCCCGATTTCGAAATAGTTACGGTCAGAGGATTGGGATACAAGGCGGTAAAAAAATGAGCAACAAAAAGCATGAAAAGAGACAAAACCTGCGAAAAAAAGCCACCCTGCTGGTAATCATCACCGTCCTTGGCTCAACCCTTCTCATGGCATCCCTGTCGTTGCTCCTGATGCTTCTCGGAATAGTGCCGCAATTCTTCACCGCAAGGCTTTGGGTGACGATCATATTCCTCAGCACGTGCAGTGTTATCGGCGGCTTTTTCGCGGCACTTGTGACACGGCTTTTCGTAAAGCCCGTGGACGATCTGATCGCCGCAACAAAAAAAGCGGCGGACGGAGATTTTTCGGTTCGGGTAAGCCCCGAATATGCCTTTACCGAAATATCCGAGCTGGCGGAAAATTTCAACAACATGATGGCGGAGCTTGAGGGCATCGAGCTTTTCCGTTCGGGCTTCATCAACGATTTCTCCCACGAGTTCAAAACTCCCCTGGTCTCTATCCGCGGTTTCGCAAGACAGCTGGAGAACGACGATATCACAGACGAGGAAAAGAAGTTTTACGCAGGTATAATCGTCTCCGAATGCGAGCGTCTTTCAAATATGTCAAAGAACATTCTCATGCTCTCGAAGCTGGAAAATCAACAGTACACCGCAAAAAAAGAGGTGTTCTCACTTGACGAGCAACTAAGAAAATCCGTGCTCCTCTTCGAGCAGGAAATTGAGAACAAGAGCATCGAGCTCGACATTGATCTTGCGGATACGGATTACAACGGCGACGAGGAGCTGATGTCTCAGATATGGATAAATGTCCTGTCCAACGCTCTGAAATACACCCACGACGGCGGCAGAATCGGCATATCACTCTTCTGCCGCACAAATGAGATCTGTGTTAAGATCAAGGACAACGGAATAGGTATAAAAAAGGAATCTCTTGACCGAATCTTCGATAAATTCTACCAAGAGGACACTTCACGAAAGACCAGCGGAAACGGTCTCGGACTGCCGCTTGTGAAGCGCATCGTTGAGATAGTCGGCGGCAGAATATACGTGGAGAGCGAGCCGGGCAACGGCACCTGCGTCTCGGTTTATCTGCCAAAAACCTCAGAAAACAGCTAAATTTGACGTTCAGTTTATTTTTCCGAGTAAAATGTATATTGCAGCCTTAAAATGGCAAAAATTGATCACAGCATACATATGAAAGGATCCCAAATGAACTTTTTCCAACGCCTGAAACAAAAATTCGCCTCTTTCATGTACGGCAGATACGGTCCCGACAATCTGTACAATTTTATGTTGGTGCTGTATGTTGTTATTATCCTCATCAACGCATTTTTGCGCTCGTATATCCTGTCCGTCGTCGAGCTTGCGCTGATCTTCACCGTGTTCTACCGCTTCTTTTCAAGGAACGTCTACAAGAGGAGCGCGGAGAACAGGAAATATCTTGAGATAAAGAAC
>CAZISP010000289.1:0-2554 GCA_964541955.1 uncultured Lachnospiraceae bacterium | reverse complement strand
CTGCTGAAAGAAGAAACTGCAAGAAAGTAGCCAAAGTGCCAAAGAAGAAAGGGCTGCGCCTCCGAGCTGGGCGCTCAAAGGGATTGCTTCCCTTACGGATCGCAACCGCTTTTCGCTAAGGCTCGTCGGCTCTTTGCGCTCGCCATCCGCGAATTCGACAGTACCGAATTCGCTGGTTTGCAGTGGTTTGACGTGCATGACAGTCAGTCCTCAAAAACGATGTTGTTAAGACATCGTTTTTGCCTTTTTGTTTGGGGGGTCCAGGCACCTTTTCAAAGGGGCTTGGCGCAAATCCGACGGTACCGGATTTGCTTGTTTGCGGGATTCGTTTTCTTTAATCGCGCACCGTATGGCACAAAAAATCAAAAAATTGTAAAAACATATTGAAACTACGGGAATTTTGTTGTAAAATAAACTGTGTTAAGTACAATTTTCTCACAGGCACACACAAAAAAGAGAGTTGAGGAAATAATGAACAGGAACTTCATGAAAAAAGCGGGCAAAATTGCCCTGAGGTCACTTACAATACTGCTTGTCACCGTCCTGATCGTTGCGGCGGGGCTTTACTCTGCCATGTGGCTGGTGGTAAACGGCCCCTCAGAGACGGCGGGCAAGCTGCTTATCCTGTCGCTGAAAGAAACGAGCGCCGCGGGATTCTTGGCGGACTGGTTCATGAGCGAGGAGGAAATCGAAGCGCTCAAAGGTGCGGACGAGGGCGTGGCAGAGGATATCAACACGGGGCTCATCGAGCTTCCTCCCGTTGAGGACACACAGCCTCCCGTTGGAGACGACACCGACGTGACGCCCCCCGAAGACGAGGTGCCGCAGGACGACGGCGTTGAGTTTGCCGAAGTTAAAGGCCCCACCTACAACGGCGTTATGATGATAGTCAAGGACCCCACGAGAGTTTTCGTGGGCACTCCCCCAAAATACGGCGAGGGTCAAAAAGGCCTCACCCTCTCACAGATGATAGACCGCTATGACGCTATCGGCGGCACCAACGGCGGCGGATTCTTTGACGAGGCGGGCTCGGGCACGGGCGGTATCCCCGAGGGTATCGTCATCTCCGACGGTCAGCTCCTATGGGGCTCTCCCGACTCATATTACAGTCTCGCGGGCATTGACGGGCGCGGCATTCTCCACGTCGGAAAAATGACGGGGGAGAAGGCTTTGTCCCTTGGCATAAAATACGCCTGCTCCTACGGCCCCGCACTGATAATCAACGGCACCCCCTGCAACTCCAAATCGAGTCTCGGCGGCGGTCTCAACCCCCGCACGGCTATCGGGCAGAGAGCGGACGGCGCGATCCTCTTGTTGGTCGTCAACGGACGCAAGGTGGACAGCCTGGGCGCGACTTTAGACGACCTCGTTGAAATAATGCTCTCCTTTGGGGCTGTCAACGCATCGAACCTTGACGGCGGCTCCTCGTCTCTTATGAAATACGACGGCGAGTTCAAGAACACCAGCTCCTACATTTACGGAGGCGAGCGGGTGCTTCCCACCGCCATTCTCGTAAGAAAGCAAGGGTGACGGCATGGCAAGAAGATTCAAACTCGGAAAATTCGGCATCGGCGTTTTGATCTACGTCGCCGTGCTTATACTTATCATCGGCATAGCCCTTGGTGTGCTGGGTTCGTTTCTGGCTTCGTTTGAGCGGAATCAGCCCGACCGCGCGGCAGAAAAACATATAAGCTCCCTTGGTGAGGACGAGCTGAAGGAGCTGATCGTTTCCTCTCTGCCTCAAAAAAGCGAGCTTGAGACTGCGGACGGGCTTTACAGAGCATCGGTCTTTGCCAAGTCCGACGAGCTGACCTATCTGAAAAAGGCGGACGAGTACACGTCTGCAAAGCCTGTTTACACCCTCCTCTGCGGCGGCGTTCAGGCGGGAAAATTCAGTCTCGCTCCCGACGGCAAGGATTCATTCAACATGACAAAATGGAAGGTGGACGGCACAGAGCTTTATGTCGACAAGATACTGCCCAAATCCGCCACCTACACCGTAAAGGTTCCCTCCGGTGCGGCACTGACCGTCGGCGGCAAGCCCGTGAGCGAGGAATACGCCACCGAAAAGAACGCGCAGTACAGCGGAAAGGTTTACACAGGCGAGGGCGCAGCCTGCGATATTTACACTCTCGACTCACTCTATTCCGTGCCCGAGATTTCGGTTCTGATTGACGGCAAGCTCGTCTCAATTGAGCGTGACGGCACGCATTTTGACGCATTCGCGACAGACACTCTGTCTCAGAAGATAAGCGCGCCCTCAAACGCCGCCGTAATGCTTTACGGCATGAGGATTCCCGCGAGTTATTTTACCCTTACAAGCGAGCGAATGCCCCTCACCGAATTTGAGCAAAACGCTGACATCGACGCGCCCACGCTCATGTTCTGCCGTGTGCCTGCAGCCGTCTCGGCAGAGGATGTTACCTCCACTGTTTCGGGCAAGGCTCTTGACGTTACCGTGACAGATGACGGCATACTTGCCGTCTACCGCTCCGACAGTCTCCGCTCGGTGGAGCTTCTCGCGCCCAAGGGCTGCGAGATAACCCTCAACGGC
>CAZISP010000288.1:0-2555 GCA_964541955.1 uncultured Lachnospiraceae bacterium | reverse complement strand
AAGTATCTCGTACGTCGTCTCGCCGCTCATGACAAGATATCCTGCCGCGCCTGCGTTGAGAGCACTTTTAATGTCGGTGTAGATTCGGTCTCCCACAAGTGCTGTGTGAGCAGCATCAACGCCCTCTTTATCCATTGCCAGCCAAGGCATGAGTGGCGACGGCTTTCCGATAACGATCGGACGGCGAGAGGTCGCGTTGAATATCATTTCGCAGACCGAGCCGCAATCGGGCACGCTGCCAAACTCGGTGGGACAAACAAGGTCGGGATTGGTGGCGATATAATCAAGCTGCGGGCGCGTAGTCAGCAGGTAGCTGACGTCATGGAGCTTTTTGAAATTCAGCTCGGTATCAAAGCCCATGAGAACGGCAGTGATATCGTCGGTGATATCCTCGCGTATCTCAAATCCGTTACGCTTCAGCTCGTCTTTCAGCGACTGAGTGCCGCAGACGTAAAGAACCGCATTCGGTAGATTTTTCTTCAGATAATAAGCCGTTGCGCCCGACGAGGTCATGAAATCCTCCTCGGTGGCATCGATCCCCAGCTTTGCAAGCTTTTGTACATAGTCAACAACGCTTTTTGATGAATTATTAGTCAAAAACAGGTACCTTTTTCCCTGTCTGCGTATCTCGGTGAGAAGCTCTTTTGAAAAGTCGAAAAGGCGTTCTCCGAGATAGAGAGTTCCGTCCATATCAAAAAGGAAAAGCCTCGTTTCCCTTACCTGTTTTTCAAGCTCTGTCCTGTTCATTTCAGTCTCCTATATATTCAAATCTCGGGAACCTCTTTCCATCCCTCTCCACTGTCTCACACCACATGAAGGCGGGGCGAACCCAAAGTCCGCAGTCACCGTAGAGCGCTCTGTAAACAACCATTTCTTCAAGAGTTTCCGAGTGTCGGGCAATACCGATCACCTCGTATTCATTACCCTTGAAATGTCGGTATCTTCCAAGCTTTATCTCGTTCATCTCAGTCCTCTTCACAGTATTCCCTGCCCGTTTATAACGAGCTTGAAGGTCAGCCCCAGGGTCTCTGCCGCGCGGCGGCACATGAGCATTCTTCCCATAAAAATTTCAAAATAATCCATCACGGGACTGATCTCCGTGTCAACGGTAAGGCTTAAGGTAATGTTCTTTTTATCATCACCGATCTTAATGGAGGATTCAACCACCGAATAGTTTACACGGTCGTGTATATCAAATTTTGAAAAATCGCTGTTACGCACGCGGGAACGGCGAACGTCCGACTTATCGGCAATGATCAGAGCGGCGGAAACGGCGTTGACGGGCACACCCGTGCCTTCGTCGTGGTTTCCTATGGCGGTGACCACCGTTGCAATATCCTCGGCACTCATATCCATGTGGTCAAGAAGTCTGAACGCCATGATAGCGCCGCTCTGAGAATGGTCAACGCGGTTAATGAGGTTTCCGATATCGTGCAGATATCCCGCGATCTTTGCCACCTCAATCTCATGCTCGCTGTGCCCCATCGCGGACAGGATATACGCCGCATTCTCTGCCACCTTCATAACGTGGGGGAAGCTGTGCTCCGTGAAGCCAAGGGCCTGCAAGGATTCATCTGCCTTTTTTATGTACGTGTTAATATTATCATTCGCAAGGATTTCTTTATAGCTTACCATTTTCATGCCTTTCTTTTATCCGTAGGCTATAGCTTTGTGTCAGAGATTTATAATCGAAAATAAAGTCTGTAATTTTTCAATTTGAAACGAAAATATTATCAAAGCCTTCAAAGTCCGAAGACGAGCCGTGAATTATCTTTTTCTGTGTGTAGTTATAAAAAGCACTCGATGCCGCGTCTGCTCCGCTTTCATTTTTGATATCCAACTGCAGTATAAAAATAACGTCGTTATTATTGTAAAACAGACCGTCAAGCGTGATCTCCGCGTCGCCAAGCTCATTGCCGAGCTTCTCGCTTGCCTCTGCCTTTACCTTTTCTAAATCAACTTTAATACGGTCGGCATATTCTTCAAAGGAATACAGCTTATCTTCCGAGAGGTCCAAATATACGGATTTTGCAAAGAGCGGTGCAACATACGTGGCATTCGGGGTGTTTGCGATTGCCGAAATACAGAGGAATCCGTCCTTTTCGGTATAAGTTGTATCAATATACAGGTGTTGCCAATCAACAGCAACCCCGTTTTTATAGGATTCAAGCTTTTCACAGAAAAAATCATAAATACTGCTGTTTATTTCATCCTCGTGCTTTGAGTTGCATTCAATTTTCAGTATATTGACATTTCTGTTATACTGACCGTCGGATATTTCTTCGGTCAGTTCTTCAAAAGAGTACTCGATTTTTTCCGAACCGCAAGACACCATACTCACAAGTAATACCAGTGTAAAAAAAATAAAGCAAGTTTTCTTTATTAAATTAACTATCATTCTTCCCTCCAAAAACAGCAACTTATAATTTTTTTGAACCAAACGGGGGATAAATCCCCCGTTTGGTATGATTTATAATTTATATCAAGTACAAACCGGCATAAAGGAAAACACTATGCAGTTTTTATAGTTAATACGTAGGATCGAAGGCTTCTAT
>CAZISP010000287.1:0-2582 GCA_964541955.1 uncultured Lachnospiraceae bacterium | reverse complement strand
GTCAGAAGGCTGATCCCTCCAACTTCCTTCTTATGCACGCAATGGGACCCAACGTTGCAGGCGTTATCGGCTCGGCCGTTGCCGCCGGCGTGTTCCTTACCTGGTATGCATAAGTACATAACTTAAAGAAAGGAAATTTATATAATGGGAAAGGTAAAAATTACCGAGACAGTTCTCCGTGACTCCCATCAGTCACTTATCGCGACGAGAATGACCACAGAGGAAATTCTCCCCATTCTGTCTCAGCTTGATAAAATAGGTTACCATTCGCTTGAAGCCTGGGGCGGCGCAACCTTTGATGCTTGTCTTCGCTTCCTTGACGAGGATCCTTGGGAGAGACTTCGCAAGATCCGCGCAGAGGTAAAGAACACAAAGCTCCAGATGCTTTTCCGTGGTCAGAATATTCTTGGCTACCGTCACTATTCCGATGACGTTGTTGAATACTTCGTTCAGAAATCTATTGCAAACGGTATCGATATCATCAGAATTTTCGACGCGTTAAATGACGCCAGAAACCTCAAGACCGCCATCAGCGCAACAAAGAAAGAGGGCGGACACGTTCAGGCGGCTGTCAGCTACACGACAGACCCCAAGGGCGGCGTACCCTTCTACACAACAGAATATTACGTAAACTATGCAAAGCAGCTTGAGGAGATGGGCGCAGATTCCATTTGTATCAAGGACATGGCTGGTCTGCTTCTGCCCTACAACGCATACGAGCTTGTAAAAGCACTCAAGGAGAACGTAAAGGTTCCGATCCAGCTTCACACGCACTACACCGCAGGCGTTGCTTCCATGACCATTATGAAGGCTATCGAGGCAGGCGTTGACGTTGTTGATACCGCTATTTCTCCCATGGCACAGGGTACCTCCCAGATGCCTACCGAGTCTCTCGTTGCCAGCCTTGCGGGCACAGAGTACGACACGGGTCTTGACCTTGAAGAGCTGAACGTTATCACAAAGCATTTCACAACTCTTCGCGAAAAGTACCTGGCGGCAGGTCTCATGGACCCCAAGGTTATGAAGGTAAACGTAAACGCCCTCATCAACCAGGTTCCCGGCGGTATGCTTTCAAACCTTGTTTCTCAGCTCAAGCAGGCAGGCAAGTCCGACATGCTTGATGCCGTTCTTGACGAGATCCCGAGAGTAAGAGCCGATTCCGGCAACCCCCCTCTCGTAACACCCTCCTCTCAGATCGTTGGTACACAGGCTGTGTTCAACGTGTTAAACGGCGAGCGCTACAAGATGGTTACAAAGGAATTCAGAGGACTTATTAAGGGCGAATACGGTAAGACTCCTATGGAGATCGATCCCGAGATCGTAAAGAAGGTAATCGGCGACGAGGAGCGCATCACGGCACGCCCCGCGGACGCACTGAAGCCCGAGCTTGACGAGCTCCGCGAGAAGTGCGCTCAGTATATTGAGCAGGACGAGGACGTCCTCTCCTACGCACTTTTCGATCAGGTCGCGGTTAAGTTCTTCGAGAGCCGCAAGAAGAAGCTTTACGGCATCGATGCAAACGCTGATAAGGAACTTGGCGTTCACAGCGTATAATAGAAATAAAAAATCTCCCGTTTCGACGGGAGATTTTTTTATTGCAAATACTGCCCTACGGGAAACTTGGTAGAAGAGGATTGCTCTTCTTGGAGGCTCCCTTGTGTAAAGGGAGCTCCGCCGTAGGCGGTGAGGGATTGTCTTGGAAGAAATCTAACTTTTATAATCCTTTCGTCATGCTTCACGTGCCACCTCCCCCAAAGTGGGAGGCTTTTATAACTTCACGTCGATTTCTCCTGTTGCCTCAATGCTGTCGGGGGTAATGCGGCAACAGAGCGCCGTTACCGAAACGCCTTTTTGCGCCGCCTCGCGCAGAACCGCGCCGAACGCGGGATGAGTTGCGTCGTTTGGTTCAAGATGAGAGACACCGTCCATCTGAACGATAAAGACCACGTGCGCCTCGTACCCGTCATCTTTTGCACGGATAAGCTCACGAAGGTGCTTCACGCCGCGCTCTGTCGGTGCGTCGGGAAAGCGAACTATGCCGTTTTCTTCTAAGGTCACGCCCTTGACCTCGACGAAGATTTTTCTGTCGCCCGCTTCGATGTAAAAATCAAATCGGGAATCGCCGTAGAATGTTTCGGGGCGAATGAGTGTTACACCGTCCGTGAATTTTCCGCTCTCCACCCATTCACGGAACACGTGATTTGGCACTTGACTGTCCATGTTTATAAGCCGCTCGCCTTTTTTTACGGTGATAACGTCGAATTTGGTTTTGCGCGTGTCGGAATCAAATTCCCGTACGTAAATTTCCGCTCCCGGAACGAGCAATTCGCGGCAACGCCCCGTGTTTTTTACGTGCGCTGTGTGTATTTCACCCTCAAGCTCGATATTTGCGATAAATCGGTTGGGGCGAGAGAGAAATTTTGCTTTTTTTATGTTTTCGTATTTCATTTTTTGTTCCTTTTCGGACAGATGAATAATTTTTCCTGTTTCGGTCAAAAATACCTGTGAATAACAGGGCAAAACGCCCTTTGTTGGAGGTAGCGTGAAACAAAGCAGCTACAAGCTTCGGGTTCAGCTATTTC
>CAZISP010000286.1:0-2589 GCA_964541955.1 uncultured Lachnospiraceae bacterium | reverse complement strand
GTCTTTGAAATCTTCAAATGCTTTTGCCGCACCTGCGAGCATTTCTTCGATATCTGCGCCGGAAACCGCGATGGGAAGAAGTCCAACGGGTGTGAGAACGGAGAAACGTCCTCCAACGTCGTCCGGAACAACGAAAGTCTCGTAGCCCTCATCGTCGGAGAAGGACTTGAGTGTTCCCTTTTCCTTATCGGTCGTAACGAAAATCCTGTCCTTTGCGCCATCCTTGCCGTACTTCTTCTCAAGAATATTTCTGAATACTCTGAAAGCAACGGCAGGCTCGGTTGTAGTACCGGACTTTGAAATTACGTTGATGCAAACGTCCTTGCCCTCGCAGATGGAAATAAGCTCTGCAAGCGAGGATGCGCTGAGAGAATTACCCGCATAATAGATATCGGGGGTCTTCTTCGCAAGGTTATTGTAAAGGGGAGACTTGATGAACTCGATAACGGCTCTTGCACCAAGGTAGGAGCCACCGATACCGATAACTATAAACACGTCGCAGCTGTCGCAAATCTTCTTTGCTGCCGTCTTGATTCTTGCAAATTCTTCCTTGTCGTAGTTCTTAGGGAGGTCTACCCAGCCAAGGAAATCGTTACCCGCGCCGCTCTTGCCGGTAAGAAGCTTGTCGGCAGCGGTAATTTCGGGCTGAATGTCCTTCAGTTCCTGTGCGGATACGAATTTTGATACGTACTTTTCATTTAAGCTGATTGTCATTTTTGGTTTTCCTTTCAGGTATGTCGGTTCTTTAAGCTAAACCGTAAAATTTATAATATTATATACCTTTAACGCCGAAAATGCAAGAGAGATTTGCAATTTTTACCTCAAAAACAGACAATATGCGAAAATTTCCGAGATAAAATCCCAAAATCCAAGCTTTTTGATATTTTCCGTGCAGATAATATCCCCCTCGGCAACAATTTCGTCGCCGCATTTGTAGGTAACTCTGCCCGCAACGTCGCCCGCGCGCACAGGGGCGCTGAGATTGTCGAGGAGACGAACCTCCTGCGTTATACTTCCCTTTTTATCGCTTTCCACAAGGCAGGAAAACTCGGGCTTCTGCACGGAGCAGGTGTTTTTCTCGCCTTTGAGTATGGGAATTTCACCCAAATTCTCGGCATCCGACTTATATATCGAATATCCCGCAAAGCCCATATCAAGCAGCTTTGCCGCTTCACGGTTACGAACGTCACGGGAAGGTGAGCCCATTATGACGGCGATAAGCGTCATTCCGTCACGCTCGGCGGTGGCGGAAATACAAAAGCCCGCCTTTGAGGTAGAGCCTGTTTTAAGTCCGTTTGCGCCCTTGTAAAAGCGCACAAGACGGTTGGTGTTGGTAAGACCGAAAGCGCCGTCTCGAATGCTGTCCATCCAAATTGAGCTGTATTCAAGGATTTTTTCGTGCTTTATCAGCTCTCTTGACATTATAGCAATGTCGCGGGCGCTTGTGACGTGGTTTGTGTCGGTGTCGTCCAGCCCGTTGGTGTTCTCAAAATTCGTGTTTACCATTCCGAGCTCCTTTGCCCGCTCGTTCATTTGGCGCACAAAGGCTTCCTCGCTCCCCGCAATATGCTCGGCAAGTGCGACAGCCGCATCGTTTGCGGAGGCGATAATGACGCTTTTGAGCATATCCTCCACCGACATCTGCTCTCCCTCCTTCAGGTATATCTGAGAGCCTCCCATGGACGTTGCGTACGCCGATGCGGTGACCGTATCGGTCAGCGAGAGCTTTCCGCTATCGATAGCTTCCATCACTAAAAGCAAAGTCATTATTTTTGTGACAGACGCGGGCGGGAGCGGGGCGTCTGCGTTCTTCTCATAAAGCACCTCTCCGCTTGACGCCTCCATCAGCAGGGCGCTGACCGCATCAACGTCAACG
The DNA here is from genome assembly GCA_964541955.1 of uncultured Lachnospiraceae bacterium. GTDB lineage: Bacteria > Bacillota > Clostridia > Oscillospirales > CAG-272 > SIG710. The sequence continues at coordinate 713 of CAZISP010000286.1, read as the reverse complement.
TCCGTAATTGGCTCTACTGCCGCCGCAGGCAGCGCCGTCAAAAGAAAAATCAGAGCAAGTGTCACGCACAAAAGCTTCTTTTTCATAATTACCCTCCGAATAAAAATTTTAATCATTGGATTTTATGATTTGAAAGAAAGTTTTATGAAAAAGTGAAAAGGCACCCTCGATGCGAGGGTGCCTTGGTTTTATCTTACAGAGAACTTGTAAATCGTTGTGTAATCGTACTTTTCGCCGGGGCGAAGCGTAACGTCGGTAAAGCCGGGCTGATTTATGGAATCGGGCATTTTCTGCGTTTCAAGAGCCACGGCGTTCTGCTTGCCCTGCCTTGCGCCGCCCTTGAAAGGCGTTACGTCGTTCATAAAATTGCCCGTGTAGACCTGTATGCAGGGGCTGTCCGTGATAACGGTCATCTCTCTGCCCGTCTCGGGGCTGTAAAGCCAAGCCCTCGGTGTGGGTGCTTCGGGCTCGCCGCCCACAAAGTTGAAGCAATGGTCGTAGCCGTTACCCTTGATAAGGTCGTCATCGGGAAGGTTTATATCGCGTCCGATAGCCTTTTCCTCAGTGAAATCAAAGGGTGTTCCCTTCACCGCCTTGAACTCGCCCGTGGGGATAAGTCCCGCATCGGTGGGAAGATAGGTGTCGGCATCAATTTTCAGTGTATGACCATGAACCGTGCCGGAGGCATATCCGTTCAGGTTAAAATATGCGTG
>CAZISP010000285.1:0-2600 GCA_964541955.1 uncultured Lachnospiraceae bacterium | reverse complement strand
ATCGTTCCCAACGCAAAGGGTGACGAGGATAAGATATCCCAGGGTATCACACGTCTTCTTGACGAGGACTGCACGGTCAAGTTCGAGAACAACGCAGAGACCAAGGAAATGCTTATCTACGGTATGGGCGACCTTCACCTTGACGTTATCGTTTCCAAGCTCAAGAACCGCTTCGGAACCTCCGTTAAGCTGAACACTCCCAAGATCCCTTACCGCGAGACTATCACAAAGCCCGCAGACGTTGAAGGTAAGTATAAGAAGCAGACAGGCGGACACGGTCAGTACGGTCACGTTAAGATCCGCTTTAAGCCCGGCGAGGGTGACGGACTTACCTTTACTGAGTCCACAGTGGGCGGCTCGGTTCCCAAGAACTTCCACCCCGCAGTTGAAAAGGGACTTCTTGAGGCTATGACCTCGGGTATCTCCGGCTACCCCGTAGTCGGTATCGCGGCTGACCTTTACGACGGCTCTTACCACGACGTAGACAGCTCGGAAATGTCCTTTAAGCTGGCGGCAGGTATCGCGTTTAAGGAAGCTATGAAGACTGCGCGTCCCGTACTTCTTGAGCCTGTCGGAAAGCTGCTTGTAACGGTTCCCGAGGACTTCGTGGGCGACGTTATGGGCGACCTTAACAAGAGACGCGGACGCGTTATGGGTATGGAAGCGGCAGAGATCAAGGGTAAGACCGTTATTGAGGCTGAGGTTCCCAAGTCCGAGATGCTCGACTACACAATCGTTCTCCGTGCTCTGACACAGGGTAGAGGATACTTCTCATTTGAGTTCGTAAGATACGAAGAGGTTCCCTCCGCTATCGCTCAGAAGCTTATTGACGCTTACAAGGCGGCAAACGGCGACAACTGATAAAATAATTTCACCGCTCGGAGCATTCCGAGCGGTGTTTTTTTATTTTGTGAGTGCGCCCGAATGAGCTTTTCTGTACTCGGACGGTGTCATGCCGACGATTTTCTTGAAGCATCGGCAAAAATACGCGCAGTCGCTGAAGTTAAGCTCGGCGGCGATTTGCTCAATGCTCAGAGAGGGTGTTTCAAGCAAGAGCCGCGCACGTTCCGTTCTTCGGACGAGGCGGTATTTTGTGGGTGTCATGCCCGAATATTCCTTGAAAAGCCGTTCGAAGTAGTTGACGCTGACGTTGCACATTTTTGCAATCTCGTCAACCGATTTTTCCTGGGTCGGGTCCTCTTCAAGATACTTTATGCCGCTGTAAATGCACCCGAAGCTCTTTCGCGAAATGCTGCTCTCGCTCATGAGCCGCGAGAAGGTGGCTATGATAGAGAATGCCACAGACTTCACGGCAGGCAAGGACCTTTGCGGTCTTGACGTCTCGCCCAAAAGGGAAGCGAACAGGTGCGCGGCGATGCCCGCGCGGCCACTTTCCACCACCTGCGGTCGGTCGGACAACTCAATTATCTCATCACTCTCGTCGATAAGCAGAAATTCAAAGAGCTGACAGGCAACGTCCTTGCCGTTGTGCCCGTTGTAAAATGTCCAAGTGTATGCAGCGCCGTGGGGGATAAAGAACAGGCTGCCTTTTTTTATGTAAATGGGCTCGCTTCCGTCTTTTGGGGCAAACTCTGCGTCGCAGTCGCAAAAATACATGAGCGCGTCTGTGGGACGGGGCTGATTCATTTGAAATTGCGCATTGTTTCCCCATCTTTGATTCATGGCAAATATCTTTTTTATATCAAAATTTGTGCTTGTAAGATTTTCAATAGATATCTTCAAAAACGTCACCACCTTTGCCATAATGGTAAACGATTTTTACCTGTTTGTCAAGCATTTGTGGGAAAAAGTACAATTATTCGCAGGTTTTATACATTGATATTGCCACCTTTTCGTGATAGAATCCAATTAAAGAAGCCCAAAGGGCAAAATCGGGAGGATAATCATGGTAAGAGTTGGAATAATCGGTGTTGGCGGCATCAGCCGCAAGCATATACACGAGCTGCTTCAGATAAAGGAGTGCAAAATTACGGCGATTTGCGATATCCGCGACGAGGCTCTGGAATCCACCGCCGAGCTGGTAGGCGTTGACGAGGCGCACTGCTTCAAGGATTACAAGGACTTGGTTGACTGCCCCGACGTTGACGCGGTGGAGATATGTACCCCCAACTATCTGCACGTGCCCATGGCAGAGTACGCGGCAAAATGCGGCAAGCCCGTGAACGTTGAAAAGCCCTTGGCTATCAAGGTCCAGGACACGGCAAACCTTGAAAAAATACTTAAAAAGAAGAGCGTTCCCAACATGATGTGCTTTTCTTACCGCTTCATACCCGCTGTCCGTTACGCAAAGGATATACTCGAAAAAGGACTTATCGGAAAGATAATCAGCATTCATGCCGAGTATCTGAAATCCACAGGTTTGCAGGAGGGCAGACGCCTTGAGTGGCGCTTTGTGAAGGAGTATGCGGGAACGGGCGTTCTGGGCGACCTTGGCGTTCACCTTATTGACATGATGCAGCTGTTTGTGGGTGACGTTAAAGCCGTCAGCGCAATGGCGGGAATCGTTGTAAAGCAACGCCCGAAGCTTGACTGTGACGAGCTTGGCGACGTTGATACCGACGACTGGTGCAACTTTATTG
>CAZISP010000284.1:0-2622 GCA_964541955.1 uncultured Lachnospiraceae bacterium | reverse complement strand
CCGTCCGCATATTCACGGTCAATCCACGCCTTGACGTCCGCAACGATCGAATCACGCTTATCCAGCGCATTCTCACCGCGCAGACCGTAGTTGTTATTCATCCAATATGCAATACCCGCCAAGCCCGAATTCTGACCGAGCATTACCGTTGCGGGGCGATTCAGAAGCGTTTCGGTGTCGAAGATGTTGTAGATTTCCTCGTCCTTCATAAGTCCGTCCGCGTGGATGCCCGCGCGGGTGACGTTGAAGTTCTTGCCCACAAACGGTGTCTGAACGGGGATATCATAGCCTATCTCATGCTTAAAATAGTCCGCTATCTCGGTGATCGCCGTTGTATCCATTCCGTCAAGCGAGCCGCGGAGAGAAGCGTATTCCATGATCATAGCCTCAAGGGGAATATTGCCCGTTCTCTCGCCTATACCGAGCAGCGAGCAATTGACGGCACAGGCACCGTAAAGCCAAGCGGTAGACGCGTTGGCAACCGCCTTATAGAAGTCGTTGTGACCGTGCCATTCAAGCATTTCGCTTGGCACATCCGAATAGTGCTGAAGACCGTAGATAATACCAGGCACGCTTCGGGGCAGAGCCACCTCGCTGTACGGAACACCGTAGCCCATGGTATCGCAGGCACGGATTTTCACGGGAATTCCCGCATCCTCGGACATCTTCATCAGCTCGTTTACGAAAGGCACGACGAAGCCGTAAAAATCGGCTCTCGTTATGTCCTCCAGATGGCAGCGGGGCATAACCCCCGCCTCGAACGCCTCCGCGACCGCCGCGAGATATTTTTTCATACACTCGCCGCGGGAGAGCTTCATTTTCTTAAAAATATGGTAGTCACTGCAGGAAACAAGAATACCCGTCTCACGGATTCCAAGGTCACGAACGAGCTTGAAGTCCTCCTTGCTGGCGCGAATCCAGGTTGTGATCTCGGGGAATTTCAGCCCAAGATCCTGGCACTCGGCAACAGCCTTTCTGTCCTTCTCGCTGTAAACGAAAAATTCTGTCTGGCGAATTATTCCGTAGGGGCCGCCCAGCTTTGACATAAGCTTGAAAAGATCAACTATCTGCTTTACGCTGTAGGGCTCGACCGACTGCTGACCGTCACGAAAGGACGTGTCTGTGATCCATATATCCCGGGGCATTCCCATAGGCACGCGGCGGTGATTAAACGCCACCTTTGGCACTTCATGGTAGCTGTATATTGCGCGATAAAGCTCGGGCTCAGCCACGTCCTGAAGGGAGTATTTGTAGGTTTTTTGTTCCAGTAGGTTAGTCTTATTGGAGATTTCCAGCATAATTTATGCCTCCTTTATCTTGCTGAAGCAAATGATGTATACAATTATACATGAATTCACCTATTCTGTCAATAGTATACAAAAAATATTTTTGAACATTTTGTTAATTCACGGCAGATTTTGCCATAAAAATCAAGGCTTTCGGGGTTGTTCGCCCAAAAGAACGAAAAAACCGAAAGCCTTGTGTATAATTTACAAATCAGAGGATGATGCAGATAAGTCCGTTGCTTCCCTCGTTTATGATGCGCTCAAGGGTTCCCGAAAGCTTCGCTCTCGATTCCTCGGGCATATGCTCAAGCTTTGTGTGAAGCCCCTCGTTCATCAGCTCATATAGGCTCTTTCCGAACATATTCGACTCCCAGATGGCACGAGGGTTCGACTCAAATTCTTTTAACAGATAGCCGATAAGCTCCTCCGACTGCTGCTCGGTGCCAACAACCGGATTGATCTCGGTCTCGATGTTGGCGCGTATCATGTGAATCGACTGTGCAGAGGCGCGCAGCTTTACGCCGTAGCCCCCCGCTTGCTTTATTATTTCGGGTTCCTCCAGCTTCATCTCATCGATGCAGGGCATGACGATGCCGTAGCCTCGGCGGTCTGCTTCCTCTATGGCAACGGCGACCTTGTCATACTTCTCTTTCATTTCGGAAAGCTCGCAAAGAAGCTCTGCCAGGGTCTCATCATTTTTGATATCAAAGCCCGTCAGCTCGCTGAGCACATTATAGTAAAGCCCGGGTGCAAGCTCGGCTGAAATCTCGGATCTGCCTTTTCCGTAATCTGTTTTTATGCCCGTAATCGACGATATATACTCGCAGTCTGTAAGGGGCGCAAAAGCCTGAGCGATCTGCCCGCACTTCTCTGCCCCCTCGGCGCATTTTGCAAGGCTCGCGAGAATACCGCTCTTTACGGGGTGCGTGTCGTCAAGCCGTGATACCCAGCCGGGGATATTCAGCTTGACCTCGCTGACGGGAAATTCACGAAGCACCATGTGCATAATGTTTCCGATGTCCTCGCCGTCAAGCTCGGTGCAGTTGACAAGCGCCACGGGAACCTCATATTTCGCTTCAAGAGACAGAGCCAGCTCTGTTGCCTGTGCCGTGTCGGGTGAGGCAGAGTTGAGGATGACCGCAAAGGGCTTTTTCAGCTCCTTCAGCTCTCTTATCACCCGTTCCTCGGCTTCGATATAGCTCTCTCTCGGTATCTCGCCGATAGTTCCGTCCGTGGTTACCACCATGCCGATGGTGGAATGCTCCCGTATTACCTTTTTCGTACCAATTTCCGCGGCTTTTGTGAACGGCATGGGCTCGGCAGACCACGGAGTATT
>CAZISP010000283.1:0-2628 GCA_964541955.1 uncultured Lachnospiraceae bacterium | reverse complement strand
GCAACTGAAATGTATGGCAAAATAGCCGAAAAAGCAAAATATGGATAAAAAAAGCAAAAATCTATTGCAATTTTGCGCTAAATATGTTATCATATTAAGCGCAGTGAAAAAATAGGTTTTATCCAACATTTTTCAACAAAATTTTTATGAGGTGCAGACAAATGAAAAAGATCATCGCTATTCTCGCGGCAGCCTCCATGATTACCGCTTCCTTCGCGCTCTACTCCTGCAGCGAAGAAAAAACCGACAACACCCTTGTTATGGCTACAAACGCTTACTTCCAGCCCTACGAGTACTACGACGGTGAGACCATCGTTGGTATCGATGCCGAGATCGCCGAAAAGATCGCAGAGAAGCTCGGCATGACACTTGAAATTGTTGACATGCAGTTCGATTCCATTCTGACAGCGGTTCAGGAGGGCTCTGTTGACTTCGGTATGGCGGGTATGACCGTAAACGAAACACGTCTTGAGAGCGTTGACTTCACCATCAGCTATGCAAACGGCGTTCAGGCTGTTATCGTAAAGGAAGGCTCCGCTATCACAACAGCTGACGACCTCTACGCTGACGGCGCTACCTACAAGGTAGGCGTTCAGCTCGGTACTACAGGCGATACGTATTGCACAGATGATTTCGGTGACGAGAGAGTTGTTCGCTACGCAAACGGTAACGAGGCAGTTCTCGCGCTCGCATCCGGATCGGTTGACTGCGTTATCATTGACAACGAGCCTGCAAAGAGCCTTGTTGCCGCAAACGAGGGTCTTGTAATTCTCGATACAGAGTATACAAACGAGGACTACGCTATCTGTGTTGCAAAGGGCAACCAGGAGCTTCTCGACAAGCTTAACACGGCTATCGACGAGCTTATCGCCGACGGTACCGTTAAGGCGATTATCGACAAGTACATTCCCGCTGAATAATCAAAAATCACAACCGAAAAGATAAGGAATGAGCGATCATTCCTTATCTTGTATTACGGAGAAAAAACGTTTGATCCTTCCCTGAGAACGGGAGATCGGATGAAAGGAAAGGTAAGACGTAAGGAATGGAAAAGAAAAACCTTAGTCGAAAAAAATTACTGACGGTAATCATTTCGGTGGCAGTGGCGGTCGTTCTTCTGGCAGGCTTGCTTGTCTGGAACTATCTGGCGGGACGAGTTGACGTTGAGCTTGACCTTGACGGCGCTCAAAAGCTTGTGGACGACACCTTTGCGGCCTTGCCCGTGAATGTTGCGGGCGGATCAAAGGCTCTTATGGAGAAAACCGAGATCAAGGTGAATAAGATCACGTACGGCAACGAGAAAAACATCATTCTCGATTGTGAATATAAAACTCTCGACGTGAAAGGCACGTTTGATGCCCACAGCGATGAGATATTTGAGCTGGCTTACTCACTTTACCTTGAGAACTCCAAGTCGAACGCCGTAAACTACAAGCACAAAATATCTCCCCTGTTCCTCGAATACCTTGGGGAGGCAGAAGAGGTCGGCGGCAATGTTGGGATAAGCGTTTATGCAACGGGGAAGGACGAGCTCTCGGTTTATCTGAGCGACGGGGTGGTAAATACCTGCCTTGGAGGAATTCTTGATGTTCACCGCGCCATCGAGTCAACCGCTGTCATAGTGACCGATGACGGGGAGATTGACATCAGCAGAATAAATACTCTTCGGAACGGCGTCCGCGACGTTTTGGGGCTGAATAATTACGAAAGCAAAAAGCCGGACACCTCAACTCCGCTTGGTAAGATATGGAACAGCTTCAAGGACGAATTTTACCGCAACTTTATAGAAAAGAACCGTTGGACATATCTGGTAAAAGGTCTCGGCACCACTCTTGCCATCACATTTCTTGCGGTCCTTCTCGGAGTTCTTATCGGATTTGTGGTTGCCATCATCCGTGTGACGAATCAGAAAACGGGCAAGTGGAGGATAGCGGACGGCATATGCCGACTGTATCTGTCCATCGTCCGCGGCACACCCGTTATGGTACAGCTCATTATAATCTATTTCGTCATTCTTTTGCCCGTGGGTGTTGAAAAATTCCCGTCGGCGGTGCTTTGCTTCGGATTTAATTCGGGTGCGTACGTTGCCGAGATAGTCAGAGGCGGCATCATGTCTGTAGACGAGGGACAGAGCGAGGCGGGACGAAGCCTCGGCTTCTCTTACGGTCAGACCATGCTGCATATCGTTATTCCTCAGGCGTTCAAGGCTGTGCTTCCGTCCCTTGCCAACGAGTTTATCACGCTCCTAAAGGAATCCTCGGTCGCATTCTACATAGGCGTTGCCGATCTTACCCAGGGCGGTCTTAAGATCCGCTCGATTACTTACAGCAATTTCATGCCGCTTATTGCGGTGGCACTTATCTATTTGGCGGTAGTGCTTGTTCTTTCGCACTTGGTATCAAAACTTGAAAAGAGGTTGCGTAAAGGTGATAAATAACAACGAAAATATAATCAAAGTCGAGGGTCTTGTGAAAGCCTTTGGTGACCTTGTGGTTCTTGACGGCGTTGACCTTGAAATAAAGCGCGGCGAGGTGGTCTGCATCATCGGCCCCTCGGGCGGAGGCAAGAGTACTCTTTTGCGCTGTCTCAACCGACTTGAAGATCCCACCGACGGCGAGATCTTCTTTG
>CAZISP010000282.1:0-2642 GCA_964541955.1 uncultured Lachnospiraceae bacterium | reverse complement strand
CACTCGCCGTAGGCGAATAGAGTTGCGTGATACTCCGCTTGGAGTATCACGCTATGCTCTCTACGGTTTTTTCTTATTTGAAGATTCTGTTTTGCAGCGGAATCAGGGCAAAAAGAAGTACGGTTCCGATAACTCCGCAGGAAACGAACTCGCTGAGAGCGATTCCCGCCGCCAGCACTGCCATGCCCTCGCCGTATCCGTAGCAAAAGGACAGGATAGGGGGAAGTATCAGAGTGTTTGCTAAAATTGGGGGAATAGACGCTAACCATTTGCCAAGCTTTACGTTCCTCAAAAAATAAGTTCCCAACGCGCCGAGCAGCGTTGCGAGACTTCCGAAGATAATGTCGGGGATTGCGCCGCCAAGTATCAGATTTGAAATGACGCATCCCGTGAAAAGACCGGGAATGGCAGCGGGGGTGAAGTAGGGGAGCACGCAAAGCGCTTCGGATAGTCGCACGGGAGTGGACTGCAGTCCCGTGACGCTCGAAATGAGCGTAAGGATAACGTAGAGTGCGCCTATCATGGCACCCCGGCAGAGGAACAGAACCTTGTTGTTTTTCATTTTTTTATTCTCCTTTAGTTTTGATTTGGGTGAGGAAGGTTTCGAACTCACCGTCGGTTTTTTATAAAAGTGTCCGAATCACTTCTTTTTGATTTTTTTAAGAAAGGGTACGGCAGCCAACGCCGCCATGCCGCCGCTCAGAGCAAAGCAGAATATGGGCAGAGCGATGCTGTTGTCAATGACAAGCGACCAGCCGAAAAAAGGGAAGATCTCAAGCATTACGGCAAGAGAGAGGGCGGAGGGGAGCTTTATCGATGTAAAGAGCGACAAAACAAGCAACAGAAGAAACAGGATCGCCGTCATCCCCAGGTATATGACGGAGAAACATTGAACCGTTGCCCACTTCTTTTTGTTTGCAAGCAGGATGATCCCGAACCATGCAAGGGAATAAAAGACCGAGAAAACGAAGCATGGATTCCCAATCTCCTCTTCGATTACTCCCAACAAAAAAGAAAACACGGATGCGATTATTACCGCCGACAAAAGCAGAGAAACCGTCACAACACGAATAAGATAACTTTTTTTGAGCCTCATTTCATTTCCTCGTCGTAGATGAAGCGGACTGTCTTCTGCATCCATTCCTTTGCCTCATAGCCCTCGCCGAACTTACAGGACGTGCCCATGTGGTCGCCAAGACCTATGCCGTGAGGTCCGTGGGGGTACATATAAAGCTCACAGGGTATCTTGCGGCGAATATACGCGGAGGCAAGAGAGATTGCGTTGAGAGGAGGTACGCCCGTGTCCTCAAAGGTGGTCCAGAGGAAAGCGGGTGAGGACTCGTTATTAACTTGCTTTTCTATGCTGCCAAGCTCAAGCTCCGCCTCTGTCAGCTCGGTATAGGGCTTACCGAAAAGGTTGCCGAAGCTGCCCTTGTGGGCAAACTCGGGGTCGCTTGAAATAACGGGGTAGCAGGGAACTATCTTGTCGGGACGGTATGCGCGGCGGTCGCCGTCAAGATAAGAGTCAAGGCAAGAATGATTCCAAAGGGTGCCCGTTGACGCGCACAGGTGACCGCCCGCGGAAAAGCCGAGGGTGGAAATATTATTCGGGTCAATGCCGTATTCTTCGGCATGATCGCGAACGAATTTTACGGCGGTAAGCGCCTCGCAAAGAGCCTGCGGAAAAACCGCGCCGCAGGATTTTACCGAATACATAAGCACAAAAGAGCAGATGCCCTCTGCCGCCAGTCTCATGGCGATAGGCTCGCCCTCGTGATTCGCCAGTGTGCCGTAGCCTCCGCCGGGAAGAACGATGACCGCAGGACGACGGTTCAGATATGCCGAGACGTCACGGGGATTAACGGGAATATAGCCAAAGAGCGAAACGGAAAAGCCGTTGAGCTCTATTTTTTCTTCGAAATATCTCATTTTCCGATTCCTTTCCGCGAGGCGGAGTTGTGTTTGCACCTCAGATGTAATTATATAACTCTTTTTCTCCGAAGTCAAGGACAAAAGAGTAAATAAAGGGCAAAAAAATGTCAAAAAGTATTGAAATAAAAAAATAAATGGTATATAATAAGCAAAAGGGTTTCTACCCGATAATATTATTTGTCATAAGAGGAGAGATTATCATGGCAGAAAAGATAAGAGTCACGTTCTGGCACGAGTGCCGACACGAAAAAACAAATCCCAAGGTTACCGAAATTTACCCCGGCGGCATTCACGCATTTGTTTGCAATTTCCTCAACGAGGAGGCTGATATAGATGCAAAATTCGTTGCTCTCGACGATCCTGAGCAGGGCCTTCCCGACGAGGTGCTGAACAACACCGATGTTCTTATCTGGTGGGGACACCTGGCTCACAAGGAGGTTTCCGACGAGCTGGTTGAAAGAGTTTTCTCCCGCGTTGTAAACGGCGGTATGGGCTTCCTCGGCCTCCATTCCGCGCACCATTCGAAGCCCTTCAAGAGAATTCTCGGCTCAACGGGCAACCTGACATGGGGCAGAAATCAGCGTGAGATTATATGGAACATGAACCCCGCTCACCCCATTCTGGCGGGCATTCCCGACCATTTTATCATCGAAAACGAGGAGCTTTATGCCGAGCCCTTCTACATTCCGCAGCCCGATGCACTGGTATTC
>CAZISP010000281.1:0-2647 GCA_964541955.1 uncultured Lachnospiraceae bacterium | reverse complement strand
GTGCCCGTTTCAAGCAAATCCGCGAGGGTGCCCTCGCCCGCAACTCCCTCGCCGTAAAAATCGCCCGTTGCGTGAGCCGCCTTCTGCGCGATTTTCTCGGGGTACACGTGGCAATGGAAATCTATCGTATAAAATTTGTTATCTACCATGATAAAGCTCCGTCAAGTATATTTCGGCAGTTTTATATCCGTCCCGCCTCCGATGATTTTACCACACAAAGGCCGAAAAGTCAAGACACAAACCAATCACCGACACTTTTACGCTCTCATGGCGTTAAGTATCGCCAGCACCGCAACTCCGACATCCGCAAATATGGCAAGCCACATTCCCGTCAGTCCGAATGCCGACAGCGCAAGCACTCCCAGCTTTACCGAAATGGCAAAAGTGATATTCTGCTTCACTATCCGCATAACCCTGCGTGAAATATCTATCGCTTCGGGAATCTTTGAGAGATTATCGTCCATCAGAACGATATCCGCCGCCTCGATCGCCGCGTCGCTTCCCAGAGCGCCCATGGCGATTCCGACATCGGAGCGAGTAAGCACCGGGGCGTCGTTTATACCGTCGCCCACAAAGGCAACCGATATCTTATCCGGCGTCAGAAGCTCCTCCAGTGCGCGAACCTTGCCCTCGGGCAGAAGCGAGCAGATCGCCTTGTCAACCGAGAGCTCCCGAGCAACGCTTTCTCCTATTTCGGGGCGATCCCCCGTAAGCATAACGGTTCTTTGAACACCGACCCTCTTCAGAGAGGAAACAAGCCCCCTCGCTTCGTCCTTTATGCAGTCGGAAACGGTAATGCAACCGAGATATTCGCCGTCGCGCGCGACGTAAACCGACGTACCGATTTTCTCCGAGGGCTTAAAATCAACGTTTTTCTCCCTCATCAGACGCTCATTTCCCGCAAGAACCGTCTTGCCGCCGATATCCGCCTCGACACCGCGGCCCGAGATCTCACTGACCCTCGTGGGCTTTTCTATCTCATCACCCGCGGCGCGCATAATCGACCGTGCGATGGGGTGAGTGGAATAAAGCTCAGCCGACGCCGCCAGGGAAATAAGCTCTTCGCGCTCAATTACGCCCTCGACGTCCGACACCTCAAACTCGCCCTTTGTAAGCGTTCCCGTTTTGTCAAAAACCACCGTTTCGATCTTTGAAAGACCGTCCAGATAGCCCGATCCCTTAATCAGGATTCCGCGCCTTGATGCCCTGCCGATTCCACTGAAAAAGGACAGAGGAACCGAGATAACAAGCGCGCAGGGACAGGAAACGACAAGGAAGGTAAGACCTCTGGACACCCATTTTGAAACGTCGCCCGTGATAACAGACGGAATTACGGCAAGTGCCAAGGCTCCTATAACAACGGCGGGTGTATAATACCGCGAGAAGCGCGTGATAAACGCCTCGCTCTTTGATTTTTTTGATGCCGCGCCCGAAACAAGCTCGAGAATCCTTGCCACGGTGCTCTGCCCAAACTCGCTCTCGGTTTGAATCTTTATGACACCGCTGAGATTCACCGTTCCGCTGACCGCCCTGTCTCCCTCGGCAATATCCCGAGGCAGGCTTTCGCCCGTCAGCGCGGAGGTGTTGACGCTTGACTGTCCCTCAACCACCTTTCCGTCAAGGGGAATTCTTTCGCCGGGTCTCACCACGATGATCTCCCCAACCTTAACCTCCTCGGGTGAAACAGCCGTTTCGACCCCGTCGCGCACGACCGTGGCAACGTCGGGGCGAATATCCATCAGCGCCGCAATGTTTCGGCGGCTTTTTCCAACGGCGATGTGCTCGAACAGCTCACCCACCGCATAAAAAAGCATAACCGCCACGGCCTCGACGTTTTCACCGAGAACGAATGCGCCGACTGTGGCAATCGTCATCAGCAGGTTTTCATCAAAAACTCTGCCCACAAAAAGCTGTCTGACAGCCTTCAGCACCACCCCGCCTCCGACCACAGCGTAGGGAACAAGGTGTACCAGCAACGATAAAATCTTGCTCTCGATGGGCAAAAGCGTTGCCACCACCAGCAGCAGGGCGGCAACGATTATAGAGATAAGGTCACGTTTATCCGACTTTGTCATACCAGTCTCCTATCAGAAAATTATTCTGCAATCAAAGTCAATCTTTTTGCAGGCCTTCTGCGCTTCCTTCAGAATTTTGGGAAACATCTCCTCGGGTGCCTCGATGGTGAGCCTTTGAAGAATAAAATTCACTCCGGCACTCTCAACACCCTCGATTTTCGCGATAGCAGCCTCCATTTTTGCGGCACAGTTTGCACAATCAAGATTTTCCATTTCAAACGATCTTTTCATAACTATAAATTCCTCTCCTGAATATTATTTTTCGGTCAGATGATCAAAGCCCTGACCTATAATTAAGCGCACGTGATCGTCGGCGAGAAAATAGTAGACCGTCTTTCCCTCGCGGCGACAGGCGACTAAATTATTATCCTTCAGCACCTTCAATTGGTGGGATATTGCGGACTGATTCATTCCGAGAAGCTCGCAGATGGCACAAACGCAAAGCTCGCCCTCAAGAAGCGAATACAGTATCCTCATTCTCGTGGTGTCTCCAAAGACCTTGAAAAGGTCCGCCAGGTCGCAAAGTATCTCGTCCCCCGGGCTATGCGCCTTTATCTGCTCTATCAGTTCGC
>CAZISP010000280.1:0-2657 GCA_964541955.1 uncultured Lachnospiraceae bacterium | reverse complement strand
CTTCAGCAATCCTGCAACCCCGTTATGATGGAAATAGCTCTCCGACTGGGGTCGGAGAAGTTCTACGATTACATAGATGCCCTTGGCTACCTTGAAAAGACCGGTATTGATCTCCCTGGCGAGCAAAATTCCATTTTCCACTCCTATGAGAGCTTCAACCAGGTGGAGCTGGCGACGGCGGCGTTCGGTCAGAACTTCAATATAACCGCGCTTCAGCAAATAAGGGCTGTTGCGGCAATCGCAAACGGCGGTTATCTTGTGACACCTCACGTGGTAAAGGAGATAACCGACTCGGAGGGCAACATCGTTGAGAGCTTTGATTCGGGTAAGATAAGACAGGTCATCAGTACCGACGTCTGCACGACTATCACCGAGATCCTTGAAGAGGGCGTTGCAACCGACGGCGGTGCAAAAAATGCCTACGTTGCGGGCTACAGAATAGCCGCAAAGACGGGTACCACCGAGAAGATAGGTAAGTTCGACGAGCAGGGCAACCAGTCCTACCGTGTGGGCTCTACTGTTGCTTACGCTCCCGCGGATAATCCTCAGGTGGCGGTGCTTATCGTGGTTGACGAGCCCTGTAACGGCTCTGTTTACGGTTCTATCGTTGCGGCTCCATACGTTGCAAACGTAATGAAGACTATTCTTCCTTACATGGGCGTTGAGGCTGAGTACAGCGAGGAGGAGCTGGCGAAGATATCGAGAACGGTTCCCTCATATGTTGGCTGGAGCGTTGCCGATGCTGTAGCCAGCCTTGACTACATTTCTCTTGATTATGAGATTGTCGGCGACGGCGACACGGTGACAAAGCTGGTTCCAAAGCAGGGGACGGAAATGAGCCGTGACGGCAAGCTTTACGTCTACACGGGCGATGCGGAGCCTGTATCCAATGTTACCGTTCCCGATGTTATGGGTAAAAACGCGACCGTTGCAAACGTGATGATAACAAACAGCAACCTGAATATTCTCATTTCGGGTTCTACCAATGCTCAAAACGGAAGCGGCCCCGTGGTCGTTTCCCAGTCACCCGCCGCAGGTGAGAAGGTTCCCGCGGGAACTGTTGTCTCCATTGACCTGAGATACCTGGACGGAACAGACTGATTTTACCGTAAAAAAACTCTGATTTCGGGCAAAAAAGCCTCGAATAAGACGGACGTATTCAAACGAACATCAAAACCGTCTAATTTCGGGAGGAAAATGCTTGAAAATCATCGAACTATTTAGAGATATATCCATCAAACAAGCTCTTCGGGAGGAGGACACCGAAATACTCGGAATTTCCTCCTTCTCGGGAGATACTCAGCCGGGTGATCTTTTCGTCTGTATCGGCGGACTGCACTCGGACGGTCACAAATTCGCCCGCGAAGCGGCGGAGAGGGGCGCTGCTGCCATTCTCTGCGAGGTCGGGCGAGGTGACGAGGTGAGGGAGACGCTTACCTGCGACGTTCCTTGCTACGAGACCGAAAATACGCGCCGCGCTCTTGCGTTTCTCTGGCATAGATTTTGCGGTTGCCCATCGCGGGAAATGCGAATTATCGGTGTTACGGGAACAAACGGCAAGACCTCGGTTACGTTTATGCTGAAAGCGATACTTGACTGCGCAGGGGTGAAAACGGGGCTTATCGGAACGGTCAAGTGCCTTTGCGGCGACCGCACCGTAGACCTGCGCGCCCGCGACAGGCGAGCCAACATGACTACACCCGACCCGGGAGAGCTTTACAGAATTCTTGCCGAAATGCGCTCGGATGGGGTTGAGGTGGTGCTCATGGAGGTCACCTCTCATGCGCTGGCTCTCGAAAAGCTTGCCCCCATAAGCTTTGATTTCGGACTTTTCACAAACCTTACCCCCGACCATCTGGATTTTCACGGCAGCATGGAAAAATATCTTGAAGCCAAGAAAAAGCTGTTTGACGTGAGTCGATGCGCCGTTATAAACTGTGCTGACAGGTACGGCGAGGGCATTGCGCGCCATGCGGAGGAGAATTGCCGCCGCGTTGTGCGGTGCGGGGTGGGCGATAACGTTGACTATTCCGCCGAGCACGTTACCGAACGCGGCGTTGACGGCGTTGAATATATTTTGAGCTCTGTTTCGGCAATTTTCAAGGTGTCAAGCCCCATTCCGGGCGGATTTACCGTTTCAAATACACTTTTGGCGGCAAGTGCCGCTCTCGAGATGGGGATACAGCCCTCGGTGATACGGATCGCCCTCTCCTCAATGCGAGGAATCGACGGCAGACTTCAGCGTGTGAAGCTGTGCCACGGGGCGAGATTTTCGATCTTTATCGACTACGCTCACACCCCCGACGCACTGGAAAATCTCTTGAGGACGGCAAGAAACGCGCGCGTAAAAGGGCAGAGGATAGTTCTGCTCTTTGGATGCGGCGGCGACCGCGACAGGGCGAAGCGCCCGATCATGGGAAGGATAGCGTCAACGTATGCGGATTTCGTCATCGTCACATCGGACAACAGTCGCTCAGAGCGTCCCCAAGACATTATTTCCGAGATACTGTCGGGTTATGATTACAGCCTGGCTCCGTGTGTCTCGATCGCAGACCGTCGCGAGGCGATAGAATATGCCGTATCAAACGCACTTGCGGGAGATATCATTCTTTTGGCGGGAAAAGGACACGAAAAGTACGAGATAACCTCGGAGGGAG
>CAZISP010000279.1:0-2662 GCA_964541955.1 uncultured Lachnospiraceae bacterium | reverse complement strand
GAAGAGCCAGCTGCTCGTCCCAAACCTGTCTGAGCTCGTCAGCAGGGATAGGAGTTGCTGTCGTCGTAATGGACTGAGCGTCAACAAGAACACCGGCCTGAAGAAGAACGGTACCGGCGCTTGTCCTGTACTGCTTAAGAATGTTTCCTTCTGCATCTGCAATATCCGCGGTAATACGGAGAAGACCCGCCTGATTCATTGTCGTTGTCTCAACAAGACCGACGCCTGTTTCGGGGTCGGCAGCCACAAAGCCCGTTTCAACAGCCGCAGAACCGTTGCCGTCCGCATATACGGAATATATGAAACCGCCAACAGCTAACTTCTTCAGGCTCGAGTCATACGCAGTAAGCTCGAAGATAACCTTCTGATTCTGCGAATAAAGAGCAACATTTGTGGGATTGCCGTCTTCGTCAATCGTGCGACATGCAATGAAAACTCCGCTGGTGTAATCCTCGGTTGCATCGGGCAGAGGAGAAAGCTCGGCAGAAACCGGAACGATCACCACTACAGACAAAACCATAGCCAGAAGGAGAACCATGCTGACAACTTTCTTAAAGTTCTTGTTCATAATTTGTTTTCCCTTTCTTATAAAATATTACAAACATAGATTCAGAATATCATCAAAATATTCATACGTATTGATTTTACAACATTTTACCAAAAAAATCAAGTCTTTTTTGGATGTTCGAACTTATTTTCTACTATTTGCACAAAAACAAAGCCCTCGCTTTGTAGCACAACACAAATACGGTTTCAAAACACAACATTTATACCTTTTTCGAGGTGATCACATCAATATATTGAATTGAACCCTCGCAAAAGCCAATCCCGTACCGTAAAACCACATTTTAAGCTTTTTCTATTGACATTTCGGCTCGAGTTATGATATAATTGAAAAGTACATTTCAAAAACCTTGCCGAAAAAGGCGGATTGGAGTCAGAAAATGAAACGTTCTAACGGAAAAGGAATCTCCGTTGCACTCAACGTGGTGCTTTCCATAATACTGCTTGCAGCAATTATCTTCCTTATTAAATTTGCCATCGATGATTTCGATAAAAAGACAACTATCGATCCCGATCAGCTGGAAGGAGTAGACGCACCTGTTTTCACAGCTTACACAACGGACTACGTTCTGGCGGAATTCTACTCTGTTAATTCGGCTGTTGAGATCACGGCCGAGCTCCTTGAATACGTTCGCGACACCTTCGGTGACACGACTTACGCCAACATTGTAAACTACATGGAGAAGAACAAGGAATATTCCGACGAAATGTGGCAGGAGCTTTTCGACACCTCGCTGAGAGTTCTTGATTACATGGCACACGAGGGAGAAGACGGTTATGACGACTGCATAGTTATCGCATCGGACAAATCCACCGCAACACTCAGCTTTATCGGTGAGTTGGTGCTTGACGACGTTTGGAACTGGTCTCCTCTGACCGTTCACAAAAAGAACCTCGACAACCTGCTCCCCGCCGCTTTCTCAACCGACGTCATTTCTGAGCTTAAGAACGCCGATATTCTCATGGCAAATCATTCGTTTGCATACAAAGACAACGGTAAACGGAACCGCGATCAGGCGAATTATATGTACTACGGCTCGTCTAACGCAAACGTCTCCGTGCTTGCCGAGATGGGCGTTGATATCGTAAATATCGGAAACGATCACACAAATGACTATCAGATCTCCGCGTTTAACGACACTATCGAGGTGCTCAAGAATTCGGGTATCGCTTACGTCGGCGGCGGTGTTGACATGCAGGACGCTTTGGCTCCCAGATACTATATCGTAGGCGGTATGAAGATCGCATACGTTGCCTTGGCGGAATCCGCTACGGCCGCCAGCGCTCCCGCTGTGGGAGAGACCTCCTCCGGAATCGTTCTCGGCTCCAGCGCGAAGCTTTATGCGGAAATGATCGCCACTGCGGCAAATAACGCGGATTTCGTTATTGCATACGTCGATTTCAATTCCTTTATCAGCGGAGACGCCAACGCTTCGGATGCACAGGCAAAGCTTGCTCGCGCTCTGGTAGACAGAGGTGCCGATGCCGTTATCGGAAGCTCTGATACAACTCTCCAGGAAATTGAGTATTACAACGGATGCCCTATCGTTTACAGCCTGGGAAGCTTCTGGCATGAGACCGATCCTCACGACACGATCATCTTCAAGATCAGCTTCGAGGATTTTATTCCTCAGTTCTACGCAATCCCCTGCGTTCAGAAAAACGTTGTAACAACCTCGGTTCTCGGCACCGACAAGGCAAAGGAAATTTTTGCCATGATAACAAATCCCTCAATGGGCAAAATAACTATTGCCGACGACGGCCTTATATCCGAAAACTGAAAATAAAAGTTCGAGTGGTCCCCTTTTGCGGTGACCACTCGATGCGTATACGGAGATTTGTATGAAAAAAATTTTGATTGTTGACGGAAACAGCATTCTTAACCGCGCGTATTACGGCGTCAGAATCCTGACAAACAAGGACGGACTGCCAACAAACGCGATCTATGGCATGGTGACGATGCTCTCAAGACAGATAGAGACGGTGTCGCCCGATTACATGGCGGTTGCATTCGACCTGAAGGCACCTACCTTCCGTCACAAAATGTACGCAGATTACAAGGCGGGAAGAAAGCCGATGCCCGAGGAGCTTCGAGTAC
>CAZISP010000278.1:0-2676 GCA_964541955.1 uncultured Lachnospiraceae bacterium | reverse complement strand
GTGGTGGGAGCCGAGGCTGGTGGTGAAGGGGTGCTCGGTGGTGGCAAGTCCGCAGTGTCCGCGGTCAATGCCCATGACGTCCATCAGCGCGAGACCGAATTTTTCCTGGTCTGCATCGGGGAAATCACCGAAAAGACAGCTGTCGTCTATCTGCGGCTTTTGCCCTATCTTCTTTATCAGAGGCACGAGACGGCTCTTGAGCGCGGCGAAAAATTCGTCGCATTTTTCCATGTTGAGCCCATCCTCGTACTTGTTCAGACAGTAGTTATAGGGGTGCATTTCGGGGGCGCAGTAGCGGGCAAAGCGTTTTTCGTAGTCGAAAATCTTTTCAAGACAAGGCAGAAAAAGAGCGAAATCGTCAGTCTCCTTTGCTCTGTGCCATACGTCGTCTGCCTGAACGAGCACCTCCTGATAGGCAACGTATTCCTCCATCGGAATCTTCTGCATTTCGCGGATGTCCTTGAGTGACAGATATACGGAACGAGCCTGCACACGGTCAAGCTCGTCCTTGTGAGCATCTAAAAATTCAAGAAGCTCAAGGGTGTCCTTGCCTGTGGAAAGGGTGTAGGTCTCTTCGCTCAAAACAGAGAGCGTTTGTCCGCGGTTTGCGGCGGTGGCAGATGGCGCGGTGGTGGCACCGTCGTAGTATATAAGTGACATTGCATGTCCGTAGGCGCTCAGTTTCGCCTGCAGCTTGCGGTATTTTTCAAGAGCTGTTGTAAGTTCCATATTTACTCCTTTGTTTTTTTCTTTATTGTAACAGATTTGCTCAGGGTTGTAAATAGTTTTTGTCAATTTCCGCCGTGCGGCAGGTGACTTTTCCTGTCGCTGAGTCAAGGCGGGCTTTATTTTTTGCGCGGACCGTGTTTTTTGAAAAAATCCTCTTGCATATGGGCGGATTTTGTTATATAATATATGTGTAAAATTATACTGTGGGAGAGTGTTCAATGCAGAGCGAGAAGCAGAAGCATATTCGCAATTTTTCGATAATTGCACATATAGATCACGGCAAGTCTACCTTGGCAGACAGAATTCTTGAATATACCAATGCCGTTTCAAAGCGCGAGATGGAGGATCAGATCCTTGACAACATGGATCTTGAGCGCGAGAGAGGCATTACCATCAAATCCCGTGCGGTAAAGCTGGATTATACGGACAAGGACGGGGAAAGGTACACCCTGAACCTTATCGATACCCCCGGCCACGTGGACTTTAACTATGAGGTTTCCCGTTCCCTCAACGCCTGCGACGGCGCGTTGCTCGTGGTGGATTCCACACAGGGCATTGAGGCACAGACCTTGGCGAACGCCTACCTTGCGGTTGACGCGGACCTTGAAATTGTGCCCGTTATCAACAAAATTGACCTGCCCTCGGCTGACGTTGAGAAGGTAAGAGCCGAGATCGAGGACGTTATCGGCATTCCCGCTGACGGATGCCCTGCGGTTTCCGCAAAAACGGGACTTAATATCGGCGACGTGCTGGATAAGATAATTTCCGACATTCCCGCCCCCGGCGGTGACGAGGAGGCACCTCTCAAGGCGCTTATATTCGATTCATACTACGACAGCTACCTTGGCGTTGTGGTTTACGTGCGCGTAATGGACGGTCGCCTCAAGCCCGGTCAGAGGATAAAGCTCATGAACTCGGGAGCGGAATTTGACGTTGTTGACGTGGGCACAATGGAGCCCTTGGGACTTGCCAAGTGCGATGAGCTGTCCGCCGGAATGGTTGGATATATCACCGCCAGCATCAAGTTTATCGGCGACACCCGCGTGGGTGATACGGTGACGCTTGTGGACAACCCCACGTCCGAGCCTTGTCCCGGATTCAAGCAGGCTCTGCCCATGGTTTATTCGGGCATATATCCTGCCGACGGCGCGCGATACAACGATCTGCGTGAGGCACTTGAAAAGTTGCAGTTAAACGATGCGGCGCTATGGTTTGAGCCCGAGACCTCCATCGCTCTCGGTTTTGGCTTCCGTTGCGGCTTCCTGGGACTTCTCCACATGGAGATTATCGAGGAGCGACTTGAGCGTGAGTTTAATCTTGACCTTATCACCACCGCACCCAGCGTTATTTACAAAATAAAAAAGAGAAACGGCGAGACCGTTCGCATAGACAACCCCTCAAATTACCCTTCGGCGGACGAAATTGAGGTGGCATATGAGCCTATGGTCAAGGGCAACATCATCACTCCTACCGAGTACGTGGGCGGTCTGATGGATCTTTGTCAGGACAGACGAGGCGTGTTTATCGACATGAAGTATATCGACACCGAGCGCGTCGAGCTTCACTACGACCTGCCGCTCAACGAAATAATCTACGACTTTTTCGATGCGTTAAAGAGCCGCTCAAAAGGATATGCATCGCTTGATTATGAGCTGTCCGACTACCGTGAGAGTAAGCTGGTGAAGCTTGACTTCATGCTCAACGGCGAGACGGTTGACGCTCTGTCCTTTATCGTTCACGAGGAGAAGGCGTATGCGAGAGCCAGAAGAATAGCGGAGAAGCTGAAGGAAAATATTCCGAGACAGCTTTTCGAGATTCCGATTCAGGCGGCTGTTGGCTCGAGAATTATCGCCCGTGAGACTGTCAAGGCAATGAGGAAGGACGTTCTTGCCAAGTGCTACGGCGGCGATATTACCAGAAAGAAGAAGCTGCTTGAAAAGCAGAAGG
>CAZISP010000277.1:0-2677 GCA_964541955.1 uncultured Lachnospiraceae bacterium | reverse complement strand
CGGCGGTTTACGTCAACGCTTCGACCCGCTTTACCGACGGCGGCGAGTTCGGACTTGGCTGTGAGATGGGAATATCCACCCAAAAGCTCCACGCAAGAGGTCCTATGGGACTTGAGGAGCTGACTACCTATAAGTACGTTATCACGGGCAACGGAAACGTTCGATGACGTCAGAAAGGAAGAAAAATGAAATATAATTTTGGATTCATCGGCACGGGAAACATGGGCTCGGCATTGGCGACTGCTGTTGTTGGCAAGTGCGGCGGCGATGCAGTCCTGCTTTGCGACAAGGACTCAAAAAGAGCCGAGGCTCTCGCTGTAAAGCTTGGCGCATCGGCGGGAGATATCGTAAAGGTCGCCTCCGAGTGCAAATATATCTTCCTCGGTGTAAAGCCCCAGATGATGGCGGGCATGCTGAACGAAATTGCAGACACGTTGAAAGGAAGGCAGGATAAATTCGTCCTGGTCACCATGGCGGCGGGGCTTTCTCTTGAAACTCTTACCGGATTTTTAGGCTTTGCGGCACCTGTTATCCGCATCATGCCCAACACTCCCGCAATGGTCGGAAAGGGAATGATCCTCTACTGTGCAAACGATCTCGTGACAAACGCGGACGAGGCGGAATTTGCCGATGCCATGTCGGGGGCGGGCTCGCTTGATAAGCTTCCCGAGAGCCTTATCGATGCGGGAAGTGCCGTATCGGGCTGCGGACCTGCTTTTGTTTATATGTTCATCGGAGCCATGGCAGACGGCGGCGTAAAATGCGGTCTGCCCCGCGACAAGGCGCTGAAATATGCGGCCGAGACGGTGCTTGGCGCGGCAGAAATGGTTTTGCGCACAGGAAAGCACACGGAAGAGCTGAAAGACGCCGTTTGCTCACCTGCGGGA
Organism: uncultured Lachnospiraceae bacterium; assembly: GCA_964541955.1. Lineage (GTDB taxonomy): Bacteria > Bacillota > Clostridia > Oscillospirales > CAG-272 > SIG710. The sequence continues at coordinate 1,790 of CAZISP010000277.1, read as the reverse complement.
AGCACCATTGAGGGCGTTGCGACCCTTGAAAACTTCGCGTTCCGTGCAACCGTTGAGACGGCGGTGGCAAATTCCTTCGAGCGAACCAAGGAGCTCGGAAAGAAATAAAAAAAGAGCGAAACCGCTTTGTCGTCATGGACGGAGCGGTTTTCTTTTTTTTGTTGTTTTTTGGGATTTATGGCGTAAAAATGACACTTTTTACTCGTTTTTGAAAAAAAGGGTTGCAAAAAGATGGATTTTAGAGTATAATGATAAAAGACTATTATGAGAAATTGCGTCCCGAAGCGTGTTGAAAGCGCACGGTGTCTCATGATGCTCTTAAATACGCTTGACAACCGAGACGCTCGGAGGTCGGGTAAGGAAGGTAAATTATGCGTTCGACAAAAAAGGTTCACAACAGATTTCTCCTGATCATCGATGTGATTTTTGGAATTGTTGCCTATTGCCTCGCGGTTCTTTCATATTTTTCTCCGGGTGATTTTGTTCAAAGGATGAATTGCTCGAAGTTTTTCTTTGTCTGCATGCTGACGATCTTCTTTGTTTTCATGTTTGCGGGCAAGGTGTATCACACGGATTGGATAAACGCAAATGAAAACAGCTATCTGAAGCTGATGCTGTCGGTGGTCTCGGCGATATTCGTGTCGGGACTTATAGGGGTTCTTTTCTTCGGGGAAGGAAGATACGGAATCGAGCATGGCTTCAGATTTTATCTGCTCTGCGCGACCCTCTACGGCGGTTTTTTGTGTGCTGAAAGATTCATTTTGCGAATAATGTTCAAGATTGATTCTCCGCACAAGCATAAGGGAGACAAAAAGGTTCTCATTATCGGCGCGGGTGCTCTTGCCGTCACTCTTTTGAGGGAGATCTCGACAAATCGCGCGATCAAATACTCGGTTGTCGGTCTTGTTGATGACGATAAGTCAAAGCTGCATACAAGCGTTTGCGGCGCAACCGTTCTCGGCACTACTGATGATATTGACAAGATCTGCAAGAAATACGGCGTTGAAGAGATAGTTTTCGCTATCTATCGCATCACGAATTCTCAGAGAGTCGAGATACTTGATAAGTGCAGTAAGACCGGAATCAAGGTAAAGATTCTTCCCGGCATAGAAGTCAGCTTCCTTGATAATGAGAGCGGAGACCTGTTCCGAAACGTCCGCGATGTTTCCATCGAGGACCTTCTCGACCGTGACCCCATTCGTCTGGATAACGCCAGACTGATGCAGGACATCGGCGGCAAGGTCGTGCTTGTAACGGGCGGCGGCGGTTCTATCGGCTCTGAGCTTTGCCGACAGATAATGAAGTTCTCCCCCAAAAAGCTGGTTATTCTTGATATTTACGAAAATACGACGTACGAGCTTCAGCAGGAGCTTGACAAGGCATATCCCAATAACAAGCCCGAGGTGCTTATCGCATCGGTGCGTGACGTGAAGCGCCTTGAGGATATTTTTGAGACCTATCGCCCGAAATACGTTTTCCACGCGGCGGCGCATAAGCACGTGCCCCTCATGGAATTCTCCCCCTGCGAGGCTCTAAAGAATAACGTTTTCGGCACACTCAATACGGTGAGATGCGCCGACAAATACGGCGTTGAACGCTTCGTGCTCATTTCTACCGACAAGGCGGTAAATCCCACCAACGTAATGGGTGCCACAAAGCGCCTGTGCGAGATGATCGTGCAGTCCATGGCGGGCAGTAAGACCGACTTTGTTGCCGTAAGATTCGGTAACGTGCTTGGCTCAAACGGCTCGGTTATTCCTTTGTTTAAGAAGCAGATAGAGCAGGGAGGA
>CAZISP010000276.1:0-2700 GCA_964541955.1 uncultured Lachnospiraceae bacterium | reverse complement strand
CCTTCGTGGCATCCCACTCAGGCTCCTTCTTGTCGTCATATTGCGGAGTAGCTGCCGAGTACATGATTAAATTATCATAGCTGATATCCCACAACACCTCATTAGGTGTCATGCCAAGATTCTTTGACCAGCTTACGATCTTACCCCAGATTGAGTCTCCACTTCCCTTGTCTGTCTGAGCAGATTTGCTTCGCTGAGGGAAGTGGTAATGCCGAAAAAATCCGTAACGCCCATCAGCATTAAACGCTTCGTCAACACCTTCATCAGCACAGCAGGAGACACCTCCTCAAGCACACGGCGACCGAGCCATTCAACCTCCGGCTCGCGCTCCTCATATTCCACATAGCGCAAGCGACGCCACGACCACCTCCGACCAGACTTGATCACTCGCTCACGCCCCTCAAGCACTCGCTTGGCGCCAAGCATCAACACCGCTGTGATATGTCCGATCACAGCCATATCCTTAGCTGTTGCAAGTACCTCTATCAACACATTGTCGGAGTTGCCGGCTGTCATCGGCATCTCCGCGATAAGCTCGCTCACAAGCATCAGCGTTGCCACCGTAGGGGGGGCTATCGGGAATTTCTCCCCATCAATCTCTATCACATCGGTAGGGCGCTCAAGAATGGCATCTACCACGCGCCTCTCTATCGTATCTTTTTTGCTCTGTTTCATAATAGTAGTATTACTGATCTATTTATTTTATTGCTTTGTTGGGGGGCGAGAATCGAACTCGCACCTGCAATGTCATTATCAAGAATCACACATTGCTGCTCTGCCATTAAGCTACTCCCCTTGGATACTATCCCTCTGTAGTGGTGGTTTGAGTCGACGCTGTTTTCTTGAAGCGTGAATACCAATAATCTGCCGGGCCTTGGATGATGTTGAATTCCACGTCCGCATAGTTACCATCCTCTTCACTCCAACCGGGCATATATTTCACCTCTGTAACAGGGGCTTTGATACCCACGGCTCCCGCCTTCTTAGGTGTAAGTTTCACCGCATAATTACCATCTATCAAGTGAGTTTTTACATTAAAATCACCAGAGGCTGCAGCACCAAGACCAAACGTAGTCATTAGTTCATCTGTCGGCTCGATGACACGAGTTTTGAGGACAAATCCCCCCTCTTGAGCTTCCGATGCAACGACCTTGCCACCGGTCTTCTTCATTTCAAGCTTATCACCCTCACTTGGCTCAAGCGTTGATGATTTATCCTTTATTGTTCCTATGCTCGTCAACTCGGTGGTTGGGAACGAGCCGTCATCTTGCGATGGGGTAATAGCGATATCGCATTCGCTCCACGCCATGATTATTCTTTTTACTTCTGCCATATTCCTTTTCGTTTTAATGGTTTGATACTGTTTGATTATTATTTGAATAGCTTTAGACACACCAATACTCCCACGAGTAAAGCGATAAGTAATATCGGTATTCCGGGGATGGGTGATTTATCCTCTGCAGTTTCAACCACCGCCAGGGCGTTGCTTTCAATCTGTGTACTATCCCTCTCGGTCTTTGTTGATACTTCACTATTCACACCCTTCATTTCAGCACCTCGTGAGCGTGTCGCATGCCCGGTAAGCACCGATCTTTTGAGGGCTACTGTGTCCCCCGGTTCAGGGGGGAGCCACTCAACAACCCATTGCCATTCGACATCGAGTACTTCATCTATTATTGCGTGGCTCTCGCTATTGTGCGTTTGGGCTTCTTGCGCGATGCTCCCCTTTGTTGCGCTCAGGTGGGCTTTCTGCGTCTCTGACGTTTGCGCCCTCTTCGCGACGCAACCCGTCAAGGACAGGACACTCAACATGATGCTTGCAACTATTGGCACTATTGACCGCCTTACGCAAGCGAGCCATCTCGCGCTTCGTCGCCTGAAGATCCTTTCTCGTTTTCTCAAGCTCATCTCTTAATGGTTTTACGATATTCTCAACCAATATCCGGGTGGCATGCTCGGCGTTATCGATGCGCACACTCTCGGCTTCGGCCATTGCTTTCTCTGCCTCGGCTTTCGCCTGTTCCGCTTCAGCATTAGCCTTGCGCACTGTTGCGCGCAACGTGATTACACTTATCACTGCCGCTATCAATCCGCCGCCAAGTAGCACATTCAATATTTCGCTGAGTTCCATCCTCTTTATTGTTGCTTAGTTGTTAATATGAAGGCTCTTGAGCCATGCCTGAACATCGAAACAAGGACAATCTTTGGCTGCAACCTCGTTGTGACCTATGATTTTCACCTCGGGAAATCGACAGTGGAAGTCAAGCACATATCGTTTTAATGCCTCTTCCTGCGCCTTAGTGCGGGTGTCTTTAGGCTTGCCTTTGCTGTCAAGTCCACCCACATACACTATGTGGCGGCTTACCGAGTTATAGCCCTTTGCACCGTTGGTAATCTCCCATGGATCCACATTCGCATCCTCGTTGTTATCGACAAGACGCTCCACGCGCCCATCCAGGTGTATCATATCCGTGTAACCCACCACACGCCATCCACGTCCACCCTTGCTCACCGGGTTAGTGTGCGCTGCGCGGATCTGTGATGCCGTCACCTCACGCCCCTCTGCCGTTGCGGTGCAGTGGATCACCAGATATTTAAGTTTCGCCATAATCTGCAATTGTTGTACTATTGTTTGGTTTCAGGCTCTTTACCCAACTCCTCCACTAATGTAGGGGAGGTGGGGCAAAGCCCCGGAGGGGT
>CAZISP010000275.1:0-2710 GCA_964541955.1 uncultured Lachnospiraceae bacterium | reverse complement strand
AAAAGCTTGCCGACCACGGCATGAAAACAATGGGCGACGTGGCTCTCTGCTCACACAAAAACGAGGACTTGCTATACAAGATGTTCGGCGTCAACGCTGAGCTTCTCATCGACCACGCCTGGGGGTACGAGCCCTGCACAATCGCGCAGATAAAGGCATACAGACCGCAAAGCAACAGTCTCGGCTCGGGACAGGTGCTTCAGCACCCGTACAGCTTTGAAAAAGCAAAGCTTATCGCGCGGGAAATGACCGATTTGCTTGTTCTGGAGCTTGTTGAAAAACGGCTTGTAACGTCTCAGATGATACTTGACGTTGGTTACGACACAGAGAGCTTGACAGGATACAATGCGAACGGCTTTTCGGGAGAGATAACCGCCGACAGATACGGCAGAAAGGTGCCCAAGCCCGCCCACGGCAGTATAAATCTTCCCCGCCCCTGCTCATCCACCAAAATAATCACCGAGCACATGATGCGGCTCTTTGACAGGATAGTCAATCCTACTCTGCTCGTCCGACGTCTGACCGTCACCGCCGCGCAGGTGGTACGTGAGGGCGACGTCAAGGAGGATATTTGCTTTGAGCAGATGGATATGTTCACCGATTACGAGGCGATAAAGCGTGAAAAGGAACAAGAAAAGCAAGAGCTTGAGCGAGAGAAAAAGATACAAAACGCGGTTATTTCAATCAAGAAAAAACACGGAAAAAATGCGCTGATCAAGGGCATGAATCTTCAGGAAGGTGCCACCACCGTCTCAAGAAACAAGCAGATCGGCGGTCACAAGGCGTAAAAAGGAGGCAGCGTGAAACAAAGCGATAATAAACTGTAAGTTTAGTTATTTCACGCATAAAACACTTGCAAAATGGGACCCGCGCCCATTTTGCCGCTGAAGCGGTACCAAGTGTTTCCTATAATATTTGAGCCGCCGCAAGGCGGCGGAACGGAGATTAAAATGGGAGCTTACGATTCGATTATAAATCTACCCCACCACGTGTCACCCACGCGCCCGAAAATGTCGCTTCTTGACCGTGCGGCGCAGTTTGCGCCCTTTGCGGCGCTGAACGGCTACGACGATGCGGTAAAGGAAACGGCGCGGCTTACCGACGGCGAAGCGGTGCTCGATGACGGGCAGATCGCCCGGCTCAACGAGCGGCTGATGATCATCTCCGAGAATCTCCCGACCGAATCCGAGGTAGAGATAACCTATTTCGTTCCCGACGAAAAGAAAAGCGGCGGCAAATATCTGACGGCTTTCGGTGTAGTCAAAAAAATTCTTGAATTTGAGCATCTGGTTGTCATGCATGGCGGCGAGCAGATTCCGATTTCTCGGATCATCGGCATTGAGGGCGAAATTTTCAAGGAAACAGACGAGAGCGCCATTTACCCTCACCAATAAATATGATTAAAAACCATTTTTGCCCATCAGTCAATTCCGGGAATATATAACAAGAGCCTTTGCGATTGACAAATTTCGCCTTTTGTGATAAAATTAAAAAAGTTTTACAAGTCGAAGCAAATTCGGCTGTCTCTTGAAAGGAAAAACTGTTCAATGTACAAGATCGTAAGAAAAAAAATATTGAATCCCACGGTCACAATGATGGACATCGAAGCCCCCTTTGTTGCGGCAAAGGCTCAGGCGGGTCAGTTCATCATTCTCCGCGTTGACGAGGACGGCGAGCGAATCCCGCTTACCGTCGCGGGCTTTGACCGCGAGGCAGGCACCGTTAAAATTATATTCCAGGTGGTCGGTGCCACCACCGAGGCACTGAACCATAAAAACGAGGGTGATTACATCTGCGACTTCGTAGGCCCTTTGGGCGTTGCAACGCACACGGACGGGCTGAAAAAGGTCTGCGTTGTGGGCGGCGGCGTAGGTTGCGCCATCGCTCTTCCCGTGGCACAGAAGCTACATGAGATGGGGTGCGAAGTCCATTCCATAATCGGTTTCAGAAACCGCGACCTGGTTATTCTTGAAGACGAGTTCAAGGCTTGCTCGGACAAGCTGACTATAATGACGGACGACGGCTCGTACGGCACGCAGGGCGTCGTTACCGCTCCCCTGGCAGCGGCTATCGAAGCCGGTGAAAACTATGACGAGGTTATCGCTATAGGTCCTATCGTTATGATGAAATTCGTTGTTGCAACGACCAAGCCTCACGGCGTAAAGACAGTCGTTTCCATGAACCCCATAATGATTGACGGCACGGGAATGTGCGGCGGTTGCCGACTTACCGTCGGCGGCAAAACCAAGTTTGCATGTGTTGACGGTCCCGATTTCGACGGCTTTGAGGTTGATTTTGACGAGGCGATGGCAAGAGGCGGTATGTACAGAGAGTTTGAGCGTCACGCACACGAGGAGACCTGCAACCTCTTTCAAAAGGAGGTAAAGTAAAATGGCAGCAAACATGAGTCTTAAAAAGAATCCCATGCCCACACAGGACGCAAAGAAACGCGCAAAGAACTTTGGCGAGGTGGCTCTCGGTTACACGGAAGCAGCGGCGCTGGACGAGGCGGCAAGATGCCTTAACTGCAAGAATATGCCCTGCGTTGACGGCTGTCCCGTAAGAATACATATTCCCGAATTTATCGCAAAGGTAAAAGATGGCGATTTTGAGGGTGCTTATCAGGTCATCGCAAGCTCCTCCAGCCTTCCCGCCGTTTGCGGACGCGTTTGCCCCCAGGAGACCCAGTGCGAACAGAAGTGCGTTCGCG
>CAZISP010000274.1:0-2740 GCA_964541955.1 uncultured Lachnospiraceae bacterium | reverse complement strand
GATTTGAATTTATAGTTTGCCTTGTTTGCAATCAGTCTTGCACTGATAGGAACAACCCTCGTAATCCTTACACACCTGTATGTATTCTTCGGGATTTTCAAATCTCCGCAAAGGACCGCAACCGTCCATAGAATCGCCTGCATCGAGGAATTCTTGCCTGTATTCTGCTATTTGACTTGCATATTCGCCCATCGGTCGTATCAAAATAAATTCTTCCATAATTTACCTCACAATTAACAATATATCGTCTTGAAATCCTCAGCGGTTCTTTGGTAATAGACCTCGCTGAGATTTTTATCTGTAAAAATAGGCAGCATTTCACCAAAACCGTCAATCAAATTGTCGGATTTTGCGAGCTCGGACAGGGGATACCAAAAAATCTCGCCCTCACTTGACGATTTTAACTCGCCCGAGAAACGCTCGGCTACGTAAAGGAACACGATATAACGCTTTCCGTCCTTGATTTTATGAAATTCCTTTATGCCGCAAAGCCTTGGTTCTTCTATGGTGAGCCCTGTTTCCTCCCGAATTTCACGAATGACGGACGGGGTCACGTATTCGCCTTTTTCAACGTGCCCACCCGGAAAATTCCAGCCGTGCCAAGTGGGGTGGTTTACTTTGTTCTGCACCAGCACGTTGCCCTTGCCGTCGCAGACCATGCACATATTTGTAAGCTCGACTTCTTCAATTCTTGACATGATTTTACCTCGTTTTTTGATGCTATCAGGGCGTTTTCGGCTTATAAACCACCGAAAATTCTTCGCAGACAACGTCCATGTCGGTCGAAAATTTCAATCCCGCCTCGTCCATCCATTCTGTGAAGACTTTTTGGTGTACGTCTCGCCAATAATCGAGGGATTTGTCGCCCTCACCCTCCTTGTATGCGTGCTTTGCCGTCACCTCGCAGAAGGGGACTATGGTGACTTTTTCGGTTCTGATAACGCAAACGGCGTTGTCACACGAATCGAGAATAACGCTGTATTCGCCTACCTGGGGCAGGGGGTCGCCGTCCACCTCGTAAAGGGGGAAAGCCGATGCGGTGGCGGTCTTTTCGCCGCTTGCCACGAGCTGTGCCAAAATATCGGCGTCAACGCCAAATGCCCACGCCTCGTATTCGCAGTCCTCAAGACCGTTTTTCGTAATAAATTCTTCCCAAAGTTCTTTTGCCGTCATTTTTTCTCCGTATCTTGCCCGTTTACTGTATTGCGGTGGCACTTCCGAGCTTTATTTCTTTGATTTTGGTCAGTTTTTCAAATGTAGTATATCACAATTTCACGGCTCAATCAAGTGCTTATTATTTAATTTATGTAATTGACATATTTCGCAAAATATATTATAATATAACCGTAAATACTAAAAATGGCAGCGGCGCTGTCGAAGGAGAAAAAATGAAATATTACCATATGCACGTCGCAGGCCTTGAGCGAGACCTGCCCATCTGCCCCGTGACCGATACGCTTTATATTGCCGGATTTGTTATTGTTGGCGACGCCGAGCTGGCGTCCGCTTGCGCCACCGCACTTCTCGAAAAAGCACCTGAATACGATTACATACTGACAGCAGAGGCAAAGGGCATTCCGCTGGCGCACGAAATGGCGCGTCAGAGAGGCGACAGCCGCTACATGACCGCCAGAAAGAAGAAAAAAGCCTACATGACGGGCGTTTTTGAGGTGAACGTCAATTCCATCACCACCGCGGGCGAGCAGAAGCTCTATCTTGACACCGCAGAGGCGGAAATGATGAAAGGGAAGCGCATCCTCATCGTTGACGACGTTATTTCCACAGGTGAATCCCTTCTCGCACTTGAAAAGCTTGCCCGGGCAACGGGCGGCGAGGTGGTAGGTAAGATGGCGATACTTGCCGAGGGCGACGCTCAGAACAGAGCGGATATTATCTACCTTGAAGGACTTCCGCTTTTCAATAAAGACGGCGAGATCATAGGCTGATTTTGTGACGGCAAACCTTAATTTATCCAATTTAATTAAAAAAATCATATCCTAATTATGCATTTCAACGAAAAATAAAAATGTGTCGAAAAAATTAAAAATTGTGTTGAAAAAAGTGCGTCGGTTATGATATAATATTGTCGTAAAATAAAATATCTTTTCGGAGGGACTTATGAAGGAATCACTTTACGGAGAACTTAGTGTCATCGGCATGAAAGGCTGTGAGCAGTTTGCTGCTCAGGTTGACGCATATCTTAAGGAATGGAGAAACCACGGCAGAAGCGATGATGCTTCCTTCCTCGTTGATGTAAACTGCCCCAGATTCGGCTCGGGCGAGGCTAAGGGTGTTATTACGAAATCCCTGAGAGGTCACGACGTTTATATCATCTGCGATCCTTTTAACTACGGTGTAACATACAAGATGTACGGTCAGACCGTACCTATGAGTCCCGACGATCATTTCTGCGACATCAAGCGTATTCTGGGCGCTATCGCAGGCAAGGCAAGGCGCGTTTCTCTTATCATGCCCATGCTCTACGAGGGCAGACAGCATAAGAGATCGGGCAGAGAATCCCTTGACTGCGCAACCGCGCTTCAGGATCTGGAGGCTATGGGCGTAACGAACATTCTTACGTTCGACGCTCACGATCCCAGAGTTCAGAACGCCATCCCTCTGTGCGGATTTGAAAATATCCACCCTACATACCAGATGATAAAGGCTCTGGTAAAGCAGGTTCCCGACATCTCTCTTGATAAGGAAGACCTCCTTATTATTTCCCCCGACGAGGGTGCTA
>CAZISP010000273.1:596-2741 GCA_964541955.1 uncultured Lachnospiraceae bacterium | reverse complement strand
GCGTTTCTTTTTGCCAAGCTTTTTCTTTGCGCCTGTGGCATCAAAGAAAAAGCGGATTATGGGAGACGGTGAGCTTCACCGTTGTTGTCAGAAATAACATTCCCCCAGTCAGCTTCGCTGACAGCCCCCTTTACACAAAGGGGCCTTTTCCCTCCCCGTGCCGAGGGTTAATATCTCACCTTCGCCACGGTGGTGGCGGAAGCGTTATAAAATCGGCAGATTTTGAGGAACCTCTCGGTGGCCTCAAAGTACACCGCCGTCTTTTTGCCGTCCTTTTCTGCCAGCATAAAGTAACCGTCCTCAGCACCCTCGCAGGAAAGGCAATTTATTGTCTTTTCGGGGGCGAAGCGGTCAATGAGATGATCGTATTTTTCATTCAAGGGGGCGATAGTCACGCAGTCGCGCAAAAGTATCTCGCACAGCTTTCGCCTTGAGCGGTTTCCGTAAATACTCGAAAAGGTCACGGTGCCCGAGGTCACGGAATACTCAAAATCCACCTGCACGTACCGCCACGTGAAGAACACCGCCATCCACAGCGTCACGGGGCAGAGCGCCAGAAGCGGGAACATATGAGAGACGAATCCAAAGACAAACCACGCCACCACAAAAAGCACATAAAACAGGATAAGCCCGACCTTTCGGAGCACTTTTACGCCTGTCAGTTTTTGCGCAACCACGTATTCATATGTGGAAAAGTCATTCATTTTCGCCTCCGAGATATAAATATTCATTATATTCTATCATATAACAGGCATTTTTTCAAGTATATTTCCACAAAAATGCCCCGAGGCTCTTGAATTTTTTTACGGTATAGTGTAAAATAAAGCAAAACATTTTTTTGCGAGGTTATGAATATGAAAGCAGTAATAACAGTGACGGGTAAGGACGCTATGGGCATCATCGCCCGCGTCAGCACCGAGTGCGCGGAACGCGGCGCGAACATAGTCGAGATAACGCAGAGCGTTCTCAGCGAATATTTTGCCATGATCATGATAGCGGACATCGACAATCTGAATATCCCCTTTTCGGATTTCGTTGACAGCCTCGACGCCATCGGAAAGTCCTGCGGACTTGTAATAAACACGATGCACGAGGACATCTTCAGCACTATGCACCACATTTGAGAGGTAAAAAATGCTTAACGTATCCGATATTCTTGAAACAATAAATATGATACGGGAGGAGAACCTGGATATCAGAACCATAACCATGGGCATCTCCCTCCTTGACTGCGTGTCGGACGACGAGAACGTTTTGTGCGACCGCATTTACGACAAGATCACAAAGAGCGCGGAAAATCTCGTGCCCGTGGGCTGTGATATTGAGAAGCAGTACGGCGTGCCGATCGTGAACAAGAGAGTTTCGGTAACTCCCATCTCCCTTGTGGGCGGCAGAATTTCCCCCGACGGCTACGTAAAGGTGGCAAAGACCCTGCAGAGAGCCGCGGAGACTCTTGGAATCAACTTCATCGGCGGCTTTTCCGCACTCGTTCACAAGGGCATGACACCCGCTGACAGAAATCTTATCACCGCGATCCCCCGGGCGCTGGCTGAAACGCAGATGGTCTGCTCTTCCGTTAACGTTGCGTCCACAAAGGCGGGCATCAACATGGATGCCATCTCTATCATGGGCGACGTTATCAAGGAGACTGCGTACATAACCCGCGACCAGGGCTCTATCGGCTGTGCAAAGCTGGTAGTTTTCGCAAACGCCGCCGAGGATAACCCTTTCATGGCAGGCGCGTTCCACGGCGTGGGCGAGCCCGACAGAGTTATTAACGTTGGTGTTTCGGGTCCCGGTGTTGTAAGCTCGGCTATTCAGCGCGCGGGCGACTGCGACCTTTCCGAGCTTGCGGACATTATCAAAAAGACGGCGTTCAAGATCACACGCGTAGGTCAGCTTGTGGCTCACGAGGCGGCAAGCCGCCTGAACACGCCTTTCGGCATCATCGACCTTTCTCTTGCTCCCACACCCGCTGTCGGCGACTCGGTTGCTCACATTCTTGAGAACATGGGTCTTGAAATTTGCGGAACTCACGGCACCACCGCCGCACTTGCAATGCTCAACGACGCGGTAAAGAAGGGCGGCGTTATGGCGTCCTCTCACGTGGGCGGTCTTTCGGGCGCGTTTATTCCCGTTTCCGAG
>CAZISP010000273.1:0-586 GCA_964541955.1 uncultured Lachnospiraceae bacterium | reverse complement strand
GAGGCCATGACCGCTGTATGCTCCGTCGGCCTTGACATGATCGTCATCCCCGGCGACACCCCCGAGGCGGTCATCTGCGGCATCATCGCGGACGAAATTTCCATCGGCGTTGCCAACACAAAGACCACTGCCGTGCGCGTCATTCCCGCATACGGCAAGACCGTGGGCGACGACGTAAACTTCGGCGGACTGCTGGGTCACGCGCCTGTAATCAAGCTCCGCGAGTCCTCCCCCGCAAAGTTCATTGGCAGAGGCGGCAGAATCCCCGCACCCATTCACAGCTTAAAGAACTAAACCCGTCCCTCCTCAAAGGAACCCCAACCAAGCCCCTCCCCAAAGGAACCCCAACCAAGCCCCTTTGAAAAGGGGCCTGGACCCCCCAAACTAAAATGAAAAACGTTCGGCTAAACGCCTCCGTTTTTAAGAAGCTTTACCAAAACTTTTCTGATCCCCTTTGAAAAAGCGCCGGACTCCCCAAACCAAAATGAAAAACGACGGCTAAACACCGTCGTGTTTGGTGTCTTGCCCCGTTGAAAAAAATGCGGTACCCCCCAAAAAAAAACAAAAAACAACCCTGAACAACCGC
>CAZISP010000272.1:0-2742 GCA_964541955.1 uncultured Lachnospiraceae bacterium | reverse complement strand
CTTTCAAATCCCGAAAGATTGACCAACGCCAGCATTTCTTTAACGCGCTGTCGTATCTCTTTCTCGTTTTTTTTCGCCAGACGGAGACCGAAGGCTATATTTTCAAACACGTTGAGATGCGGAAAAAGCGCGTATCTCTGAAAGACCGTGTTTACGTTTCTTTTGTGAGGTGGAACGTCGTTGATTTTCCTGCCGCCGATGCAAACGTCACCGCTGTCGGGGAACTCAAAGCCCGCGATAATGCGCAGAGTGGTGGTCTTTCCGCAGCCCGAGGGGCCGAGGAGGGTCACAAACTCCTTGTCGTGAATACTAAGATCAATTCCATCGAGAACAGTTTCACCGTCAAAGGACTTGCGGATATTTTTCAGCTCGATTACGCTATCAGCTCTTGCCAATTTCTTTAATCCTCCAAAAAATAAATGGGTTGAAAATTTTATTGAGGGTAAGCCGAATTCCCCGCCTGTTTTTTCAGACTGGGGAATCCACGATACCCTCTTGGAGAAGTATTATAACAGAGATTGAATTAAAATGCAATATATTTTGAAAAAATTCGCAAAAAAATATTGTTTCTCGGGGTTATTCAAGTTAAATCGCCGTTTTTTTGAATTTTTCCCGCAAAATCTCTCTTATTCTCGCGAAATCTCGCTTATTCTCGGTTTTAAGAACAAAACCCCGTCGGGTACAGCCCGACGGGATTCATCATAAAATTTATTTAACCTTGCCTGCGTTATAGGAGGAATTCGTGTCGGCAACAACCTCCACGACGTTTTCCTTTCTGCGGGATGTGGCAATCCTCTTGTTAAGCTCAGCCCGGAAAAGGTCCTCGTCCAGAGGAAGCTCAACAGCCTTGCCCGTCCAGGAGGAAAGGTGCATTGCATTGGAAAGGGTAAGTCCGAAAATTCCCTCTCTGCCGTCAGCAACAAGCTGACCGCCGTTCATGATGGCATCGGCGAATGCGATGAGTACGCCCTTGTGCTGAGGGTTCTCGCCGTCAAGCTCGACGTCGATCCTCTCGGATTTGGGCTGACTGAAGGGTCTTTTGTTCGTCTTTGTAAACTCGGGTTCGTGAGTTTCCAGCTTGTAAAGCGTAAGCTTTTCGCCCTCTGCCACAAGCTTGCCGCCGTCCATTGTGATCTCGAAGCGGTTTGTGCCGGGGGTGTCGCCGGTGCTTGTGATGAAAGTACCCGTTGCACCGTTTTCGTATTCAACGTAAGCGGTAACGTCGTCCTCGACCTCAATGTCGTGCCACTTGCCGTAGTGAAGCTTTGCGTCAACCTTTACGGGCATGCCGCAGATCCACTGCCACAGGTCGAGCTGGTGGGGACACTGGTTGAGCAGAACTCCGCCGCCCTCGCCGCTCCAGGTTGCTCTCCACTCTCCCGAATCGTAGTAACACTGAGAGCGATACCAGCTGGTGATTATCCAGCTCGTGCGGCGGATGCTTCCGAGCTCGCCGCTCTTTACTATCTCGCGCATCTTTCTGTAGAGGCAGTTTGTGCGCTGATTGAACATCATGGCGAAAGTAAGCTCGGGGTGACGGTCAGCCTCGGCTATCATCTCGCGAACAGCCTGTGTGTAAACGCCTGCGGGCTTCTCGCACATAACGTGCAGACCGTGGCGGAGACCCTCGATTACAAGACCGGGGTGGTCGTAGTGAGGAACCGCAACCAGAACTGCGTCCACAAGTCCGGATTCCATCATTTTGATCGCGTCGTCAAAGCACGCAACGTCCTCTTTAACTTCCTTTGCCGCCTCAAGTCTTTTGGGGTTAATGTCGGCAACTGCCGTTACGGTCATGCCGGGCACCTCGCCCTTTGTGATGCTCTTTAAGTGAGAGCTTCCCATGTTGCCCACACCGATAATACCAAGTCTAACGATTTCCATTTTAATTATCCTCCCTTAGATGTTTTCAATAACTTTTTTGAGTGAATCAACGGCGCAGTCGAAGGCTTCGTCGTTATTTTTGAAGGAAAGTCCTCCGACCTCGCTCTTGCCGTCGCCCTCAAGCGCCGCAAGACCTACGAACTTGGTCAGGTGAGGCTCAAGCGTCAGCACGTTTGAGGCAATGCCGTTGTAGCTTGCAAGAAGTCGGGGAATGTGTCCGTCACCGAGACCTGCGGGAACGATGCCGCCGCCCTTGACGCAGTCCTTGATGTGGAAATAGTGAATGTAAGGCTTGAGCATATCCCACGCCTCAAGTGTGTCCTGATCGCATTGAATGAAGTTCGCGGGGTCGAAAACAGCCTTCAGCTCGGGGAGAGCACGGTGAATTTCAAGGCAACGGGACGCGATATCACCGTAAATGCCCTTTTCGTTCTCGTGGCAGAGCACTATACCGCTGCCCTTTGCCATGTCGATGTACTTTGAAAGTCTCTCAAATACCTCGTCTCTGTATTCAGCCTTGCCGTCGGTGCCCTAGAAGCTGAAGAGACGAATGCACTTTGCCTGTGTTATGTAAGCAGTTTCAAGAACTCTCTTGAACTGCTCTGCCTCAAACGCGAAATCGTCCTGAATCTTGGTCTTGCCCACGGGCGAACCCACGGACCAGACGGAAATTCCCGCGTCATCCAGCTTTTTCTTTACTTCCTTTGCCTTATCGGGGCTGATTTTTGCTACGTTTTCGCCGTCAACGCCGCGAATCTCAAGCGCCTCGACGCCGTTTCGCCGCATGGCATTTATCTGCCCGTCAATGTCGCTGCTTGCCTCGTCCGCAAAAGCGGCGAGCTTGAATTCCTTTACCAT
>CAZISP010000271.1:0-2753 GCA_964541955.1 uncultured Lachnospiraceae bacterium | reverse complement strand
AAGATCGACGGCAAGCGTGTACAGAAAGTAGATATCTACTACCGCTTCGTCGGTAGTCTAAACTAATGTTGCGTTATAACATTCACACATCACTCTTCACTTTTCACTACTCTCTTACTGTCGGTTTTTGCGGAAGTAATAAATAATAGTGAATAGTGAAGAAGTTCAAGGAGTCCGCTACGCGGACAATTTATGTTTTCGGGAAGTCATATTTTCTTTTACAATTATTTGTTGCACTTTGAGAGAATATATGTTATAATTATACCGATACAGATTCAAGCAGCTGAAAATCTCGCACCTACAGAACCGCAGAATTTGAAACAAGAACACAAAAAAGGAGAAACAAGCAATGAAAAAAACCATCGTGATACTTATGGCGTTAGTTATTGCCGTCGCTGTGACGGCTTGCTCCTCTCATTCGCACATCGAATCCGAAAACTGGGAGGCAGATGCCTCCGCACACTGGAAGCTGTGTGAGGAATGCGGCGAAAAATTACAGGCCGGTGATCACGTCATGGGTGATGACGTCAGTTGCACGGTGTGCGGCAGTACGATCCTGGATTTTGAGGATTTAGTATCTGTTTATGCTTATGATGAGCACGGCAATATGATTAAAAGTGCCGAATATGACGCAGACGGCAACTTGATCAGCGAAAGTGTGAATGAATACGATTACGATGCCGACGGCAACCCTCTGAAATGCAAGGAAACCGTGGATGGTCGTCTCAGCAGCGAAACGGAATACACCGTGATCGGCGGCGAGAGTGTTGTTGCGAAATACACGTACTACTATGAGGATGGATCCAAGTTTGTCAATGAGTACGACGGCTATGGCAATGTCGTTTTACTGATTGACTACAACGAGGACGGAACCGTGACCCGACAGACCGAATCTCAATATGCAAAAGACGATGACGGCGAGTGGTATGAAAGGTCGTCTACCGACACCTACAGCGACGGCGCGAAGATCGAAGCGGAATATGACAGGTATGGATATACTACCTCCAGAGTAATCTATGATGTTGATGGCAACATCACCTCATCCGAGAGTTGGGAGTATACCTACGACGAAAACGGATTCATAACGGTCAAAAAAGAGTATTCGGATGGCGTGCTCGGTTCAGAGGCATACTTTAAGATCGTAGAAGAGGATGACGGCGGCAGGTTCAGCTATCCCGAGATCGTGACGACCTACGGTGAGGATGGAAGCAGGACGGTTTGTGTGTACGACGAGAATAACGAGCTTGTCAGCGAAACAAGATATGACGCCGACGGCAACGTGATTGAGTAAAAAAAGCAATCCGGACTTTTGGTGCTCGGATTTGCGTGCAAAATCCCCGACAGATTAAAATCTGTCGGGGATTTTTTATATCTGCTTATGAACGCTTTTGTACTCGTCGTAATACTTGTAGTAAGGGCACTCGCGGGCGCCGCTGTAGCTGACACGCACCATTTCGTCCTCGTCCAGGGACATCACGCACCTGTATTCCTCGTATTCCTCGTCGAAGTCGAAAAACTGACAGGTCTCGCATGATGCCGCCATTTTGCGCATTGAGGGCAGTTGCTTCTTCTGTTTTTCGCGTTCTGCCTTGGGGGTGTACCGTGTTCTTCCGTATTCTTCCATAGCTTGTCCTCCTTATTTTTTTCGGAAAACGAACAGTTTTCCGAAAACGTAGTTCAGTATGACCACAATAACGGATGAAACTATCAGCACCGCCGGCTCATTCATGCCCGCCCACTCGTAAAGAACCATTATCATCAGCTCCTGCAAGCCAAGGGACACAAGGCGCCCCGCCACAAACTCGCCTGCCTCAGCCAGAATCTTGCCTGTGCTTCGGTTCTCGCTTTGAAAAACGAATATACGGTTTGTTACGTATGCAAATGCTACGGCGCATATCCATGCTATGACCTTGGACGCGTATATGTTCACGTCCAGAGCGTAAATGAGCGAGAGGGACACGGCAAAGTCTATTGCCGTGGTGCCAACGCCGAAGACAAGGTACAAAATCATTTCCCGATAACGGCGAAAAAGCTCTTTGATTTTATCCATATCAGCTTATCTTGTAGGTGGTTCCCTCGCGGCTGTCAAGAAGCGTGACGCCCTTGTCCGCAAGGTATGCGCGAATGCGGTCAGCCTCGGCGAAGTTCTTTTCCTTTTTTGCCGCCGCGCGCTGTGCGATAAGCTGCTCAATTTCAGCCGCAAATTCGGGTTCGATTTCGGGCGTTTCGTCCTTTGCGGACTGCTCTCTTGTGAGATCAAGGGAAAGAACGCGGTCGAAGTCCTTTATAAGAGCCTTCTTTGTGGCGTCGTTTGTGTCAGCCTTGAGAACGTCGTAGAGTGCCGTTACAGCGAGGGAGGTGTTGAGGTCGTTGTCAAGTGCTTCAATGAAGCGCGCCTTGTACTCGTTAAACTTTGCCTCATCGACAGCTCCGTCGTCCTTGAGCGCGGCGATCTTCGTTAGGAGCTTTGAGAATGCACCCGCCGCGTTGTCGAGATTTTCATAGGAAAATACCAAGGACTTGCGATAGTGAGATTGGAGGCAGAAGAAGCGGTATGCCAGAGGATCGTAGCCCTTTGATTCAAGGAGAGAAACGGTCAGAAATTCGCCCTTGGATTTTGACATTTTGCCGCCCGTTGTGTTCAAGTGATGAACGTGGAACCACTGGGGGCACCATTCATGACCCAGATATGCTTCGGACTGCGCCACCTCGTTTGTGTGGTGGGGAATGCGTTGTCGATGCCGCCGCAGTGG
>CAZISP010000270.1:0-2761 GCA_964541955.1 uncultured Lachnospiraceae bacterium | reverse complement strand
TATTCATATTGCCCACCGTCTTCAAGCTCGACGGAATACTTATGACACAGCCTCTCTCTGACCTGCTGACGTTCATAATTTCCGTACCCTTTAATATTTACTTCCTTAAACGGAAGCTTAACAATTAAAACAAATCGGGCGCTCGTCAGAACTCCCGATTTGTTTATTCATCTGTTTTCTTTATTTCGGTCTTGATGTTTGCAAGAGGATTGCAGGCCATGGCATCCTCCATGTTTTTGTTACTGACGTGTGTATATATCTGCGTTGTGTTAAGCTGCTCGTGACCGAGAATGTCCTTGATGGTGCGAACGTCAACGTTTCCCGACTGATACATGAGAGTTGCGGCGGTGTGCCTGAGCTTGTGAACGGAATACCCTCTGTTTTCAAGCCCCGCAAGACCGAGATATTTGGTGACCATCCATTCAATTGTTTTCACGCTGATAGGAGCGTTTCTGCCTCTGCCGCTGAGAAAAAGATGCTTGATGTCAAGCTTCAGAAGTTCTTCTGTCAGACGTATTTTCAGATAATCCGCCAAAGCCGACTGACAGGCGCTGTTGAAATAAACTATTCTTTGCTTGCTGCCTTTTCCCGTTATCCTCACCGACCGAAGCTCCGAGTCGATGTCGCCCAGCTTTATTCCGGCAAGCTCCGAAAGACGCATTCCGCAGTTTAGGAAAAGGGTGATTATGCAGTAATCTCTAACTGTGTTGGGTGAATTTGTGTCGTTTTTGACCGCCTCAAGCAGAAGAATACTTTCCTCAAGCGAAAGGACCTTGGGAAGTGTTTTTTTGGGCTTGGGGGATTCGATGTCGATGGCGGGGTTTACCTCAATGAGCTTCCGTTTGTTTACATAATATTTATAGAAGCCCTTTATGGCGCTGAGCTTACGCGCTTTGGCGCTCCACGCGTTGGTGCGTTTGTCGCCTGCGTACATGAGAAACATAATTATCTCGTCGGTTCTGACGGACGCAACAAGCTCCATGTTCACCGCGGCGATACTGATTTTATCAAACTCCTCCGAATCGGTAGAAATGCCGTTTCGGGTAGCGATTATGTATTTGAAAAAGGTTCGGAGGTCAAAAAGATATTCTGATACGGTTTTTGGGGAGCAGCCCTGTATACCGCCCTTGTATGCGGCAAAATCACGGAGCGGGGCAGGGAGATTCTGCATTTCGAGCTCCTTTATCATTTATCTTCACCTCCAAATGTAAACTTTTTTGCGGCTGTCTTGCATAAAACGGGAAAATATTATATAATATCCTCAGCCTTGATGGCAGAATGGAGAAATCATGGGAATGAAAAAGTTTTTCAGCTATTATTCATATCACTGCGTTAAAATTTTTGTGGACCAATTGGCTATTGCTGTTTTTGGTCTCGCTCTTGCCATATCAATAGGAAGCACCCAAAGTGCAACCGACCCGAATCAGGTTCAGCCTTTGACTGTGGCGGCAAGTGTTTGCTCGGTGATCTTCTTCCTTGTTATGATAGGGCAGATAACCTTCAAAACGGGAGTTGAGGACAGGGAAAAGATACAGCTTGGAAGATTCCCGAAAAACAATTACACAGGCTTTTTGATGGGACTTGTAGCAAATATCCCGAACCTGGTGCTTGCTGTGATGTATGCTGTTTTCAGAATGTTTGAGGCAACGGGAGGAATCGCGGCGTTCGCAAATCTTGCCATGAAGCTGATTTACGGGGAATATCTCGGTATTCTTTCTATACCGATAAACGGCACAAAGCTTGGAATGATGCCCCTCAGCTACTTCATTATAACTATTCCGGCGATCATCACCTGCGGTGTTACCTATTATCTTGCCGTCAACGGAATCGTTCAGATCAAACCGCCCAAGAGCAAGCTTGAATAAGCAAAAGGGAAGTGCAAAGCGCACTTCCTTTTCTTTTACAGCTTTTTATCCTTAAGTGCGGATTCGGTATTCTTGATAGCCTCTACCGAGCTGTCGTAATCGTTTGCTATAATATAAGTATAGATTGCGTCGAAGATCGTAAGCTGAGCGATTCTCGAGCTCATCGCAAGAATCGAATGCTTTGTCTCGTCGGATTTAGTGAAAAGACATATGTCGGAAATATTTTTCAGGGGCGATTCGCCTTGATTCGTGACGCAGATGGTGGTGGCGCCGTTGATCTTAGCAAGCTTCAGCGCTTCAATGATGTCGGTCGAATATCCCGAGTGGGAGATCCCGATGGCAACGCAACCCTCGTCCAGGTGACTTGCTATGATCGACTGCATATGGTTGTCCGAACAGGCGGTGGCATTGAGCCCAAGGCGAAGGAACTTGTGCTGTGCATCGATTGCAACGGAGGACGAGTTTCCAAGCCCGAAGACAACGATACGCTTTGCGCTCATTATAGCCCTCGCGGCATTTTCAAGCTCTTGTGCGCCGAGCACGGAGCGAGTAAGCTCCAGCGCGGATTCAATATCGTGAATACGCTTTGTGAATATCTCGTAGCATGAATCACTCAAGGTGATCTTCTCGGGCATTCTTGAATAAGAGGATATTTCGCTCGCAACAGCGATCTTG
The DNA here is from genome assembly GCA_964541955.1 of uncultured Lachnospiraceae bacterium. Classification (GTDB taxonomy): domain Bacteria; phylum Bacillota; class Clostridia; order Oscillospirales; family CAG-272; genus SIG710. Next base: position 221 of record CAZISP010000270.1, on the reverse strand, counting down.
AGAGCCTGATATCCGTCCAACCCCAGCTTTCTGGAGAAACGGACGACCGTGGCGTCTCCGCAGCCGACGGATCTTGCAAACTCCGTTATACTGTCGGATAGAATCGATGTGGGTGATTCGATAAGCTTATCTGCGATAAGCTTTTCCGCAGGACCGAATTCCTTGTACTGTGCCTTGATTTTCAGAATAATTGATTTCATTTTAATCTCCGTTCCGCCGCT
>CAZISP010000269.1:0-2763 GCA_964541955.1 uncultured Lachnospiraceae bacterium | reverse complement strand
ATTGCTTTTTAACCACTTTAGTATAGACAAAAAGCTGTTTTTGCGGTAAATTTTCAAAAAAAACTTGACAAGAAGCCAAAAACAGGCTATAATATATTCAGTCATTGTGTAAAAGCGTTAAAAAGGCTTACTAAAGCAACGCTTCCGATAATTAAAATCAAGGAGGTGCAGTAGAATGCTCAGAACTTACCAGCCTAAGAAGAGACAGAGAAAGAAGGAGCACGGCTTCAGAAAGAGAATGAAGACTGCAGACGGCAGAAACGTACTCAAGAGAAGACGCGCAAAGGGCAGAAAGAGACTCACATACTAATTCTGTTGAATTAGTCGGCTGGCTCGAGCCTTGCCGAGTTTCACCCAAGTCCTATCATAAAACCACCGATGGAAGACTGCCGTGCCATGCACCGCAATACTGAAATCGGGGTTTTTGATATTATAAGCAATTTTCAAAAACAACAAAACATTAAAAAGCTGAACGGAAGCGGCTTTAAGGCAAGAATGCGTGTACGGCAAAAGCTGTGCGAAAGAGAGTAATATGAAGAATATTGCCATAACCGAAAATCACCTGTACTCAAAGGCCTATGCCAAAGGAGCAAAATTCTCGGGCAGGCTTGTGGCAGTCTACGTCCTGCGTGACTTTGCTGCAAAAAGGCTTATGCGGGAAAACCCAATGAAGAAATACGTGAACCGCGTCGGCATCTCCGTGTCAAAAAAATACGGCATGGCGACCGAGCGTGTGAGAGCAAAGCGCATCGTGCGAGCCGCACTCTCAAACATTCAGCGTGACGAGACGGTCAGTCTCAAAACGGGATTTCTCGTAGTTATTGCCATCAGAGAGGGCTGCCATGGTGCCAAAAGTACAGACGTTGAAAAAGAACTGAGATACGGTCTTGCGAAGCTGGACATGCTCACGAAAGTGAACGACGGAAAGCCCACCGATGCCGACAGCACCGCCAAATGAAGTACATTTGCATTTGGCTTATTCGCTTTTACAGAAAATTCTTATCGCCCCTGAAACGTAATCCCAGCTGTCGGTTTACGCCGACCTGCTCTGCCTATGCCTTAGAGGCATTTCAAAAACGAGGCTTTTTTGTGGGACTTTATCTGACGGTTCGGCGAGTTCTGCGGTGTAACCCCTTTTGCGCCGGCGGATACGACCCCGTACCCGAGAAAAGACCACGTCGGGGAAACGGCGATAAATCATGAAAAGGAAGTGTGAATATTGTTTGACAAGCTCCTATACGGACTCGGTCAGATCATCGCTTTTTTCGATGAGCTAACCGGCAGCTACGTTGTAGCAATGCTGGCTTTTGCCTTGATCGTGGAGATAGTCCTTCTCCCGTTTGGTATAAAGCAGCAGAAAAATTCGATAAAGCAGGCAAAGCTTCGCCCCAAGGAAATGGCGATTCGCAATAAGTACAAGGGCAGAAATGACCAGGCTACCATGCAAAAGATGAACCAGGAGATCCAGGAGTTTTACCAGAAGGAAAACTTCAACCCTGCCTCCGGCTGTCTCCCTCTTCTCATTCAGATGCCCATTATTCTGGCGCTCTACAACATTATCGTTAACCCCTTAAAGCACGTTATCGGCTTCACCTCGGATCAAATCACGGAAATAGTCGGAGTAATAAACGGCGTGTACGAAACCACGGGAACGACCCTCCTCAAGGCCGAAAGCTTCAAATCCAACAACATTGAGCTTATCGGTTATATCAGAGAGAATTTTGACGTTCTTTCCCGGGAGGAATGGTTTGCGGCCAAAATCCCCTCCATCGCAGATCTGCCCGATTTCACTGTTTTCGGCAGTCTGGATCTGGGTCAAAAGCCGAGCAACGTAGGACTGTCCATGTCCTGGATCCTCATCGTACCCGTTCTGGTATTTCTCAGCCAGTTCCTTTACTCAAAGCTTATTCGGAAGTTCACCTACCAGGCACCCTCGGCGCAGGATGCAAACATGGGCTGCTCCAACACGGTGATGGATATCACAATGCCTCTGATGACAACCTATTTCGCATATATTATGCCCGGCGCGGTCGGTATCTACTGGGTATTCAAGAACATCATCTCCTTTGTTCGTCAAATTCTTCTCACAAAGCTTATGCCCCTGCCCCGATTCACCGAGGCTGACTACAAGGCGGCTGAAAAGGAAGTAAACGCAAAGACGAAGAAGACCGAAAAGGTTCAAAAATCCGGCAAGGTCGTCAGAAGTCTGCACCATATAGACGACGAGGATTTTGAGGATACCCGCGAAAAGGCACTTGAGATAAAGGCAAAGCTTGAAGCGCAGGAGGCCGAGGAAAAGGCAAAACGCGAAGCGAAAAACGCTCTGCTCGCAGGCGGCAAGCTCAAAACCGACGGCAAAAAAGAAAAGGACGCGGACGGCAATGCCGACGCCGAAAAGAAAGATGACGAAGAGGACAAAAAATGAAAAAGGAAATAACACTCACCGCAAAGACGGTTGAAGAAGCAATAGAAAATGCAGTGAAGGAGCTTGGCGCTCCCTCTGCTCAGGCACTTCAGTACACGGTACTTGAAGAAGCAAAGAAGGGTCTGTTCGGTATCGGCGCCGCACCCGCAAAGGTCTCTTTCGTATATGAGACGGAAAAGACGGGCGGCGACATCGCTCTCGAGTTTGTTCAGAGACTTCTCTCCGACATAGAGATCAATGCCGAGGTTACAATGACTGACGGCGACAACGACGACAAGGTGATTTCCGTTGTCGGCGAGGAGGCGGGCATCCTCATCGGTCATCACGGTGACACCCTG
>CAZISP010000268.1:0-2777 GCA_964541955.1 uncultured Lachnospiraceae bacterium | reverse complement strand
CAGCAAGGCGACCGAGGCTCTCAAGGTCTTTGCGCTGATGAAAAACGGCAATTCCGTCGAAAATAAGGCTGACGCTATCGAGGACACAAGCCTTATAATCGACCTCAACGGCGAAATTGTCATTCCCGAGACGGTAAATGCCATTATGTCGGATAATTCAAGGCAACAGATACCCGTTACGTGGGAAAATATTGACAAGGACGCTATGAAAGCGGGCGGCGTAGCGAAATACACCATCAAGGGCACGGCGGGCGGCATGGATGCTACCCTCTACGTGTCGATGGTTGAATACAACTTCCTCCAAAACTGGAGCTTTGAGGATGGTGAGAGCGGCTGGACAGCCGGCGCCATCGGCAAATTTGACGAGCTTTACGTTGAAGACAAGGTGACCGATTCCCTCACGGGCTCAAAGCACTACCACTTCTGGGGCGCGGCGGCAAATTCGGTTGAATTTACGCTTGAGCAGGAGGTAAAAGACCTGAAAGGCGGCAAATACAATTATTCCGTCTCGATCATGGGCGGCGACGGCGGCACCACGGAAATTTACGCATACGTAAAAATTAACGGCGAGACGGTTCATCGCGCGGACACGCAGATAACGGTCTACGAGGAGTGGCACACCGCCACAATAAACGGAATCGAATACAACGAGGGAGACACCCTCACCGTCGGCATCTACGTCAAATGCTCGGGGCCTAACGCCTGGGGCAAAATCGACGACGCGCTTCTCAATTCTGTAAAGGAATAAGTGCAGGTGACAAAAATGACAAAAAACAAAATATTTTCAGTTCTTCTTGCCCTGCTCTGCGCCGCTTCCCTGTGCGCCTGCGGCAAGACCGACACCCCCGAGGCGGCAGCCGACCCCGTGGACGACAATTACAGAACCTTTTATCAGATATTCGTCGGCTCGTTTTCCGATTCAAACGGCGACGGCTTCGGTGACCTGCGGGGAATCATCAACCGCTTTGATTATCTCAACGACGGAAACGTAAATTCGGAAAAGAGCCTTGGCGTTCAAGGCATCTGGCTCTCACCTATCTTCTCTTCCCCCACCTATCACAAGTACGACGCAAAGGATTATTACCAAATAGACTGGCGATTCGGTGAGGAAAAAGACCTGAAAGAGCTTATCGAGCTTTGTCACTCCCGCAACGTCAAGCTGATACTTGACCTGGCGATAAATCACACCTCGGATCAGCACGAATGGTTCATTAAATTCAAGGAAGCCCGCATGAGCGGCGACACGGACAGCGAATATTACGACTACTATTCCTGCGTTACGGACGAGGAAAAGGCGGGCGGCATACACTATCAGAAGATAGCCTCGGTTGACGCATGGTACGAGTGCAATTTCGACGGCTCGATGCCCGAGCTGAACTTCGACAACCCCAAGGTGAGAGAGGCTGTGCTTGACGTGGCGAAATATTACCTTGATCTTGGCGTTGACGGATTCAGGTTCGATGCGATAAAGTATATTTATTACGGCGATACTCAGCGTTCCGCCGATTTCTGGGAGTGGTACATGAGTGAGCTTCGGGCGATCAAACCCGATATTTACTGCGTTGGCGAATGTTGGTCGGGCGAGACCGAGATCCTTGACTATTACGGCTCAATGAACTGCTTCAATTTCGCCATGTCACAGGCAGAGGGCGTTATTGCAAGCGCGGCAAAGGGAAATTCCGCCGTTTCGAAGTTTACAAATTACGTGGAATCCTTCCAGGACAGGGTTCTCACAGAAAATCCCGACGGCATGGTGATCTCTTTCCTTTCAAATCATGATATGGACAGAATAGCAGGGGCGTTCGTCACCGACGGCAACATGAAAATGGCGGCAAATCTCTATCTTCTCAGCCCCGGCTCCCCCGTTATCTATTACGGCGAGGAAATAGGCATGAGAGGCTCGCGAGGAAGCGAAAGCACAGATGCCAACCGTCGTCTCGCCATGCTTTGGGGTGACGGGGATACGGTAAAGGACCCCACGGGCTCCACCTACCCTGCGGATAAACAGATAAGCACAACCGTAGTACAGCAGATCGAGGACGGTGACAGCCTTTACAGATATTATTGCAGACTGCTCACCATTCGTCACACCTATCCCGCTGTTGCGCGCGGAATCTACACCGCCATAGACTGCGGAGAGAAAAATCTGGGCGGATTTATCATTGAATACGAGGGCGAGAGCATTCTCCTGCTTCACAACACCTCGACACAGGAGCTTTCATACGATCTGAGCAGGCTCCCCGACGCAGGCGGGGCGGCTTTTTCGAAGGTCCTCGACGCTATCGAACAGGGGGGCGCATCCATTAACGGTACGACCCTTACACTTTCCCCTCAGACAAGCGTTTTAGTGGGATAAAGAAAATGAGGCACTTTGCCAAATATTTCTCGAAGAAGTTTGTCTATTGTGCCGATTTTTGTCTAAAACGTCGAAGATCGATTGACTTATTTCGAAAAACATGTTAAAATTAGCTATGCGTAATAAGCGCAAAATATAAATTTTCTAAGGAGGATTTACTTATGAAAATGTGTAAAATTCTTTCACTCATTCTCGCATTGGTAATGCTTGTTTCCTGCTTTGCTGCTTGCGGCAAGGATACTGCAAACGATGACGAGAACAACAACAACGACGACGCTGTCGATCTCTCCGGCACATACGACATAACTATGTGGGTTTCCGAGAAGGAAGGCGTTGCCGATCAGTTCCAGGCTCAGATCGATGCTTTTGAGGCCGCTAACCCCGGCATCGTGATCAACGCTCAGATCGAGGGCGTTACAGA
>CAZISP010000267.1:0-2789 GCA_964541955.1 uncultured Lachnospiraceae bacterium | reverse complement strand
GGTGTTGTAGCCCATATTATCGGCGTAGCCTTTTACGTTGATGGAATCGTCACGGATTCCCATGTCAAGTCCGTGGCAGTAATCTGCCAGCTCAATCCAACGGGCACCTGCGTGGCGCAGCAGGTCGTCGTTTACCACAACTCTTGTATTCTTAAAATGCTTTGCGTGAAGGTCAACATGCCATTTGAGCACCTCGTAGGGGAAGACCTTGGTCGAACCGCGGTGGGTGTGTCCCTCGCCCCAGGTGCCGAAGGTTCCGATGTCCACCGTTTCGGTGAAATCCTTGCCGTCAAATTTGCGGGCGCACTCTGCCATGAAGATATCAAGATATTTCTGATAGACGGGGTCGCCGTAATCGGGCTCGAAGCAGTCGACGGGCTCTCCGTTTTTCTCGTTTTTGACAAGGGTGTATTTCGCACCCTTTTCAAATACCCATTTGGGGGTAGAGAAGAATGTCCTGCCCTCGAAGGTGCAGAAGCGGAACATGAATTTGAAGCCCTTTGAGCCGTATGTGTCGATTATTTCGTCAACGTAAGACCAGTCAAAAACGCCTTCCCGTGCTTCAATGTCGCCCCAGTCAATTCTCAGGTACAAAAACGGCATACCGGGCACGTCCGAAATATCCTCGGGGCCGCTGATGTCGTCGCGATACCATTTACTGATTATTCCGTTGTCGATAAAGTGCAGATACCAGCCCTTGTGAGGGTTTGTGAGAACCGTTTTGTCGTCCGCATAAGGGCGAAGGTCGCGGTAGAAAATCTTGCCGCCGCGGTTTATATATTTTACGTTTGTCATGGCCTTTCCTCCTACTTTCTGCGTAGTAATTCTATTATAGACCGAGGAATTTCGGTTGTCAAGCCGAAAAACGCCATTTCCTCTTGCAAATATCTTTTTTTCGTGATATACTTTAATGTGTAATTGATCGACTGCGTATGATCAATCAGAGAAAGGAGCTTTTATGAAGCGCAATATGTACTACATAGTTTTACTTGTTTTTGTATTGGCCGCGGCGGTGCTTTTTTGCTCCTGCAGAAAGACTGAAACAAATAATGACACGTCTCCGGGCGGAGACACCTCGGTGACCGATTCCGCCCCGGATACTGCAGACGAAACGGGTGAGCCCTCACCCGATACGGAAAAGGACAATTCCGTTGAAGAACACCCCAAAGGAACCTACGTCATGGGTGTCAACGTCAACGGTCTTGAGGATCCGGACAACATCTGGAAGCTGATGACGGCACCCGGTGTTCTCAAAAGTGCAAAAACCTACGAGAACATCAAGTCTCAGGGCTTCGACCACATAAGGCTTCCCGTACCCTTCCACGAATACTACGATGCGGACAACGATTCCCTTGACGAGCAAAAAATGGCGGTGGTCGATACGGCTATTGACCTTGCTGTCGCGCAGGGGCTGGGCGTGATACTTGATTTTCACGGCTGGTACGAGTTTGACCCCGAGTCGGACGATGACAAAGAAAAATTCAATGCTGTCTGGGCACTTGTTGCAGAGCGTTATAAGGATAAATCCGAGCTTCTCATGTTCGAGCTGATAAACGAGCCTCATTATAACAAAAATACGGCGACGCTTATAAATTTTGAGCTTGAAGTCGTTGAGACCATTCGCCGAACAAACCCCACAAGACTTATTCTTATCGCGGGACCCGATTCAAACGGTCCCTGGAAGCTTCAGGAGGTAAACATCCCCGACGGATATGAGAATCTTGCCATGTCCGTTCACATCTACGACCCCGGAGATTTTACGCACCAGGGCTGTACCTGGGCGGGGAGGGAAGCGGGCAAGCAGGTCCGCCTTACCGAGGAATATTTGAACTCGCTCAAGTGGAATATCAACGAGGTTGAAAAGTTCGCGGCAAGAACGGGCATGCGGGTCATGATAACCGAGATCGGCATGAACGTGGCTCTCGCTCACGAGGACGACACCGCTCGCTACGTGGGAACTGTTGCGGAGTTTTGCCATGAGAGCGGAACCGCTCTTGCCTGGTGGAGCTATGACGGCGGAGATTTTGGTCTCTACATAAAAAGCGCATGGAGAGAAAAGGTGCTTGACGCGCTGTTTTTGAGATAAGGGGACATAACGAAACCTATTGCCTTTTCCATGTATGTCAACATAAAAGGAAAGTAACCGAAAAACTCATAGTATAGGAGAAAACATGAAAAAAATCGCTTTATTTTGTACAATTGCGGGAATACTGATCCTGTCTCTGGTTGCCACCTCGTTTGCCGTCTACGGCGACGTGCTGAGCGACAACAGAGTAGACACGGGAGACGCTGTAAAGCTGGCGCAGTATCTTGCAAATTGGGGCGTCGAGTTCTCGGCGGAGGATAAGAAAAACGCTGACGTATATTATGACGGAGTTATCAACGCGGCAGACGCGGTGAAGCTGGCGCAGTATATTGCGGGCTGGGACGTTAAGCTCGGGCCTTTGAGCGAGGACGTTGAGGTTGATGCAAGCGATATATTCGGCAACGAAACTGATGACACCTCATCGTCGGCGGTTCCCGACACGACGGCCCCCGACACGACGGCCCCCGAAGAGCCCGATGAGGATCCCTCGTCCTCGGGACTGCCCTTTAAGGCGGGCATCAATATCAACGGCATGGAGACCTTTCTGTCGGACAACCAGTGGGGTATATTTGAAACAGGAATTGAAAATGTGACCAAGGAATCCACTTATACCAACATAAAGGGGCAGGGATTCGATTACGTTCGCATACCGATCAACTTCTACACGGTATATTATGAGGCTGAGGATTACGGGTATACCACC
>CAZISP010000266.1:0-2796 GCA_964541955.1 uncultured Lachnospiraceae bacterium | reverse complement strand
CTCGTGCTCCTGTTCCATTTTTTCAAGTATTCTCGAAACGACCTTGGTCGTTCCCTCAAGGGGAACGGTGAATGCGATTCCGCTGTTTACTTTTCTTAATTTCAGTATGCCTTGAAGCTTGGTGAGCACTTCGTTTGCCACATTTCTCGGCATCAGGCTGATTACCACCGTTTTCTCGGTACTACCGAGCCCAAGAGTGTCCATTATCTCGCTGGTTGCCGTCCCTTCGGCGCTCAGTTGGTATTTGAGAGCTATTTTATCACTCCCAAAGATCTCCATCGTCTTTTCGACCTGCTTGGGCGTGGTTATGAGCATCAGAATTCGATTGGATGCGTTTATTTTTTCCATATTATGCCTCCTCTTCGAAGATTACGATTTCGTCACTGTCCGCAGGAATTGCGCTGTCTGCCATTGCAGCCTTTTCAAGCTTGCGGGTCTTGAGCTGATAGATAACGCCCATTATCTGAATGGCGATAAGGGGGGTCAGCGCAACCAGCGAAACAACTCCGAACGCCTCGGTCATGATATCGCCGCCAAGAGCCTTGCAAGCGCCCGCACTGAGGGGAAGAAGGAAGGTGCTGGTCATGGGACCGCTGGCAACTCCACCCGAGTCAAAGGCGATACCTACGAAAATCTTGGGAACAAATCTTGAAAGCACGAGTGCGATCACGTAACCGGGAATAAGTATGTAGAGGATCGGAATGTGGAGCAGAATTCTGAGCATCGCCAGCGCTACGCTGACGGAAACACCGATCTGCATACACAAATTCATCGAATGCGCCGAAATCGCGCCGCTTGTGACGGTTTCGACCTGGTGGTTCAAAACCTGAATGGCGGGTTCGGCTTTTACGATAAAATAACCGATAAGCGCGCCGATGGGAACAAGCGCCCATTTATACTGGCTTGCCATCTCGCTGCCGAAGAGGTTTCCGAGAGGTGCGAATCCGACGTTTACACCGCAGAGGAAAAGAACGAGACCAACGTAGGTGTATACGATACCCACGGCTATACGGTTTACGTCACGTCTCGAAAATCTTCTGAAGAAAACCTGGAAAACAAGGAACACTGCCAAAATAGGAGCGAGGGAAACGAAGACCTCCTCCGCATACTTGGGAAGATTCTGTGCGAAGGTCTTTGCTATCTCCGTCGTACCGCTGAGTTCGAAGCTTTCCGTGATAGTCTCCTGAACCGCATCGGGATTATAGAGCAGGCCGAGAACAAGCACCGTCAGAATAGGCCCCACGCTCGACATCGCAACAAGACCGAAGCTGTCGTCAGACGAATCCTTATCGCTTCTGGCAGATGCGATACCAACGCCGAAAGCCATGATAAAAGGCACGGTCATAGGGCCCGTGGTAACTCCGCCCGAATCAAACGCTATAGCGATAAATTCTCTCGGCACAAAGAAGGCAAAAACAATGAGGACAGAGTATAAAATCATCAAAAGGGTCGAAAGATTTATTTTGAAAAGTATTCTGATAACGGCCATGGCGAGAAAAACACCAACGCCAAGTGCCACGGTCAAAATCAGCACCATATTCGGGATCGCAGAGACCTGCTCCGCCAGCACCTGAAGATCGGGCTCCGAGATCGTGATGATGACGCCCATCACGAACGCAACGAAGGACATGATCCAAGCGCTTTTTGATTTTGCGAGCTGGGCACCGATCCCCTCTCCGAGAGGAGTCATTGCCATTTCCGCGCCAAGCTGGAAAAAGCCCATACCGAATATGAGCATAAACGCCCCCACAAGGAACATCATGACCATGCTTACATCGAAGTCGATAAACAGGCTCACAACGAGCACGATCGCCGTTATAGGCAATACCGCGGAAAGGGATTCCGAGATCTTTTCTTTTAGTTTGGGATTCATGGAGGTACCTGCTTTCATTTATAGCTTTAGCACAGGACAGGGGCTTGAGCCTGCTCCCTCTGCGTCTGTTTCTTCGTATATTTTAATGGATTTTTTCCGACGTGTCAAGACCGAAAAAAAATTATTTACACTTTTTATTTAATCGTTTATACTGAGTTTACATTTTTAGTATATATTGGGAGCACCGTTTCATTCAGGAGGAAAAAATTGATACCTTACAATCAAAAGATCGAGGAAATTTTAAGCAACCTCGAAACAAGCGAGCAAAAAGGACTGTCTGCCGACGCCGTGCGGGCAAGGCAGGAAAAATTCGGTTCAAACAAGCTGAGGGAAAAGAAAAAGAAAACTCTTTTCGCACGATTTATCGATCAGTTCAAGGACGCGATGATTTTGATACTCATCGCGGCGGCGATAATATCATTTGCCGTCATCTGTGTTGAGAAAAACTGGGGCGAGCTGTTCGAGCCCGCGCTCATTCTTCTTATCGTTATCCTCAACGCTGTAATGGGCGTTTATCAGGAGGGCAAGGCAGAAAAAGCGCTTGACGCTCTGAAAAATATGTCCGCTCCCCACGCCAGAGTAATCCGCGACGGCGAAGAGAAGATAATCGACGCCGCCGAGCTTGTTCCCGGCGACATAATCAAGCTTGAAGCGGGCGATTTTATCCCTGCCGACGCAAGGCTTATCCGCTCCGCAGGTCTCAAATCCGAGGAAGCCGCACTCACGGGTGAATCGGTTCCCTCCGAAAAGGACGCTGCGGCTGAGGTTGCCGAGGGCGCACCCCTTGGTGACAGACACAACATGGTCTACTCGGGCTGTTCCGTAACCTACGGCACGGGCTTGGCGGTTGTAACCGCCATCGGCATGGACACCGAAATGGGCAAGATCGCAAACCTGCTTGACAGCGAGGAAGAGACGCAGAC
>CAZISP010000265.1:0-2806 GCA_964541955.1 uncultured Lachnospiraceae bacterium | reverse complement strand
GTTTTGTCTCGATTACTTCTATCCTGGCTTGGCGTCGGCATCATGCCGCCTCCGTAAAATCTGCCGTTCATGGTGGGAGCAATCCAGACCTTTTTGTATGTATGGGTTTTGCCGTCCACCGTAACTCTTGCCCCGGTAGGCTTATAGTGGAACAGTAACCCCTTTATTGCGATCGAGGTATAATTGACCTTCTTGTCGGGGATGTTTTTCAGCTTGTCCCCAACCTCACAGCAGTAGCCGTCAATGCCGTAGCCGACACCGTTGATAAAGCGGTATTTCTTTCCGCTTACGATTACGCAGGGGAGATCCTTCAGATATTCCGTTATCGGGAACGGGTCACATTTCTTTGACTGTCCGAGGTCGCGGGCAAAATCATTGCCTGTTCCGTTGGGAAAGTAGAGAATCTCATTGTTTAACTCAACGCCCTCCGTGTGATTTGCAAAGCGGTTCAGAGTGCCATCCCCGCCCGCGAGTATGATGAAGTCATCCTCCTCCAATTTCGAGAGAAACACACCGTAATCTTCGATGCCGAGAATGTCAACGTATTCGAGCTTTTCCTGCGTTATCAATGAAAGCATTCTTATATCGTCGATGTCGTTTTTTGCGCCGGCCCTTGAGTTGTAAAGAACGTATCCAATACCCATGCCTAATACCTCTTTTGTCTGTAAAATTCTCGGAAAACGAAAAATGAATTTTAACGGGTACAGTATAATGTGAAACTGCAGCCCGAGTTCGATTTCAGATCAACTGTTGTTGAAAAAACGGGGTCGGATCACTATGAATCGACTCCGCTTTTTGCGGCTTGTTTTTTCTTTCCGTAACAAAGAAAATGCGCAAACAGGCAAATGGGCAGTGCGGCAAGCAGATCTATGATCGAATGCTGTTTCATAAATACCGTGGAAAGACAGATCAGAACAGCCGCGACCGCAAAAGCCGCTTTAATCTTCCGGGACGTTATCTGCTTTGACTGCAATGCGGCCTCCATCACCGCCATAGAACCTCTCACGTGAATAGAGGGGCAAACGTTTGTGTTTGTGTCAAAACGATAGAAGCCTGCAATAAAACGCGTCAGAATATTATCTCTTTCAAATTCCGAGGGACGAAGCTCCTGACAGGTTGGGAAGATAAAATAAATGAGCATTGCCGCGGAATACGTAATGATGATGTATTTCATCATTCGACAAAAGGCCTCCGTATCGAACAGCAGGGTGTAAACGTGCATTCCGACCAGATACACGAACCAGAAAAGGTACGGTATCAAAAACCATTCGCAGAACGGTATCAGATCGTCAAAACCGCAGTACACGGGGTAGTAATAATCAACCTGATAAAACCGTTCCACAAACAGAAACAGCACCCCGAACACCGGCCAGAATAAAAGCAATTTCAGATGTCTGAACTCGTCGGAGGAGATATTATTAAATCTTAATTTTCTGTAGTCAACTGTCGGTCTGCGCATGATGCTCTCCTCTGATACCCATTTTTTGTCTGCGAATTCAAATATTCATAAACTCTTCGTCCGTAATGCTTTCGTGCAAAACCAAGGCAGAAGAATCGCGTTAAAAATAAAAATTGCGAGAAGCACGGCTCCGCGGTGGAAAATCATCGGCTTGCGGGGCTTTCATGCTTCATTGAAACTGTCTTTTATCGCCCTGACGTGCGAATTGTGCCTCTCGCCCGTTGTTGCATTATACCGGCACTTTCACGTCGTCTTGATCTTTATTTTCGGATGTCGCCCCGGTCGGCCGGACTCTTTTTGCAAGCTTCTGAAGCTTCGGACGGTTATACCTTTGAATAATGATATAAGGCAAATTAAGAAACACTATATACAGGAGCGTAACGATTATCCCGCCCATGCCGGGATATAATTTGAGACAATAAAGAGCCGCGACGCAATTGAGTGAATGGATCAGCTCGGCTACGCAGGTTTCCTGCAGCAGAAGCGGCAAGCGACTCTTGTAATCCCCGGACAGATTTTTGGCGGGCATCATTTTCGGCAGGATTTTGCTCATGTCGAGAACCTTGTTGTGCCAACTGCGAACGTGTAATTTATTGTATATTCTGCCCTCATCCTCAAATCGAAACGCACGGAACGGAAACCTGTCGGCGTGAAACCACTTTTTTGGAACAATTCTGCCGAAAAGGAAGGAAATGATGCCGACAATTACAAGATAAAAAAAGCAATTCCAAAAATTCAATTTGCACCTCTCCTTTTCTTTTTTTATTGATTCTGTCGTTCAAAAACGACAAAACAGTCACGAATTTGACGGTGTATACGGTATCTGTGTCAGTATAAATTCAATTTATCGACTGAAGTTCAACTCAATGTCAACTTTTGTTGAACTTTAGTTGATAAAGAGTTGAAATAATAATTATATAACAACCTTATGTTCTAAAAAAAGGGGAGGATTGACAACCTTGCCCCAAAAAGAGAGCTGAATTCAAAAAAGCAGGGCATAAGGAGGATACAGATGGGTGAAAAATGGTTGAGAAAGCTGTTCAGAAGGCGTTTTTTTGTCATCCTGCTTCTGGTTATACAGCTTGCGGTTATGGTTGAAGCCCTGGTAAGCTCAAGCGTTGCCTCCGACGTTGTAAACCGAATACTGTTCATTATCAGTCTTGCCGTCTGCATCTACATCGTGTCCCGCAAGGATAAAGGAGCATATAAACTGACGTGGGTGTTTATGATCCTTGTTTTCCCGGTGTTTGGCGGCATGCTGTATTTGCTGTTCAATTTTCAGACCACGACAAAAAAATATCAAAAACGAATATCGAAGCTCGAAGCAAAAGCCAAGCCGTTGTTTGA
>CAZISP010000264.1:0-2825 GCA_964541955.1 uncultured Lachnospiraceae bacterium | reverse complement strand
AAGCCCCCGAACCCCCAAAAACTTTGAAAAGGGCAAAAATATTAACAGGAAAAACGATGGTTAAACACCATCGTTTTTTCTATCTTGTAGGGGCGACCATTGGTCGTCCGCTTGAATCTTTTACTTGACAACGCTCGATTGTGGAAGTATAATTATAAAAGAAATATCTTTGAAAGAAGAACAAAATGGATAAATACAAAAGATTAGCTTCCAACACAATAGCATTGAGCCTTGGAACCATGGCATCAAAGGTGCTTGTTTACCTTTTGTTGCCCCTTTACACCGCCTGCCTTTCAAAAAGTGAGTATAGTCAAGCGGATATTATCACTCAAACGGCAAACCTGTTGTTGCCGCTTCTGGCGGCCGGCATGGTAGACGGAATCTTCCGTTTTGCAATGGACTCAACGGACGAGAGAGGGAAGGCAAGAGTTTTCTGCGTCAGCTTTTGGGCGGTTCTGGGCGGCTCGGTGCTTGCCCTTGCTCTCATCCCCGTCTTTGGCGGCATGGATTTTTTTGGCGGATACGGCGCGCTGATCCCCTTTTACGTTATCGCATCTAATTTTCACTCCTGCGCCGCCCATTTTCTTCGCGGCTGCGGAAAAACAAAGCTATTCTCGTTGCAGGGGATTGCCGCAACGGCGCTGACCATCGCGTTCAATCTTGTTTTTCTTCTTGGGTTTGACATGGGCGTTCTCGGTTACGTCCTCTCGACTGTTTGTGCCGACGGAATTCTGGCGTTGCTTTTGTTTTTCAGCCAAGGGCTTTACCGCTATATTTCCCCCCGCAACCTGAGCGCCGACACGGCGAAGGCGATGCTCAAATACAGCTTGCCCATGATTCCCACCACTATTTTCTGGTGGATAACAAATGTTTCCGACCGATACATGATAAAGGCGAATCCGAATCTGGGCGACGCGGTGAACGGTCTTTACGCCGCGGCATTCAAGGTGCCTACGCTGCTTATTCTCGTTTCGGGCATCTTCATTGAGGCGTGGAACTATTCCGCCGTCAAGGACGATGATTCCGATGGAGGCGAGAGTGATTTTTTCTCCAAAATTTTCGGCGGCTTCCAAGCGGTGGTATTTATGTGCGCGGCGGGACTTATCTTCCTGGCAAAGCCTATCTGCTCGATACTGTTTGCCGAGAGCTACAGCGACGCATGGCAGTATATTCCCGTGCTGGTGGAGGCGACTGTCTTCTCAAGCCTTGTGACCTTCATGTCAAGTGTTTACGTCAAGTGCAAGAAGTCGAACAATTCGTTTATAACCGCAATGATAGGCGCTGTTACAAACGTCGCTCTCAACTTTATTCTGATCCCGATTTACGGCGCGCAGGGCGCGGCGGTGGCGACCCTCGCTTGTTACGTGGTGGTCTACGTTATCCGTGCGCTTGATTCCATGCGCTATATAAGATTCAACAAGAGATGGGTGACCGTGGGGCTCAATACGGTGCTGACAGGCGCGCTTTGCGCCGTTGTGCTGCTTGAGATAAAATATTGGATACCCGTCGGTGCCGCTCTGGTGCTCGGGGTTCTTGCGCTTAACGTTCGATTCCTCATCTCCGCGGCAAAAAGCATTCTTTCGGGATTTTTAGGCAAAAAAGTTAAAAAAACTTGAAATAAATTTCAAAAAAGACTTGCAAAATAGGGAAAAGCATGGTATAATACCCCTGTTATGCGGTCTGACCGCAAGAAAACGGGTGGTCCTCTGCCGGACTCAGCACGAACATCCGATATTTATAAGGAGGAGCCAAAATGGATCTTATTAAGGCTTTTACAAATGAGCAGTTGAAGGCTGACATGCCTGTTGTACGCATTGGTGACACCATCCGCGTTCACAACAAAATCGTCGAGGGTACAAGAGAGAGAATCCAGCTTTTCGAGGGTACTGTAATCGCAAAGCACGGCGGCGGAATCTCCGAGACTTTCACGGTAAGACGCGTTTCTTACGGTGTAGGTGTTGAGAAGACGTTCCCCATCCACTCTCCCAACGTAGCAAAGGTTGAGGTTGTACGTGTAGGTAAGGTTAGACGTGCAAAGCTTTACTACCTGCGTGACAGAGTAGGTAAGGCATCCAAGGTTAAGGAGCAGATCCTCTGATCTGAAAGGTCTACCAAACCCCAAAAAGCATAAAAGCCGACAGATGTCGGCTTTTGCTTTTTTGTGAAAAATCGGCGGGGAACCGCCGATTTTTTCTTTAGAATATCCCTGCGGATTTGAGCAGGAAGGTGGCGATAAAGACCGTCAAGGCAGATATGGGAGTTGTCCAGACCACAAGCTGTCCCGCCAGAGTCGCATCCGAGCCCATTTCCTGCGTCATGGGAACGCTGGAGACTGCAACGGGGGTTGAAAACACCGCAACCAATGCCGCGAATTCTGCGCCCCGAAAGATATCCTTGAAGAATACGTAAGCTACCCCAAGCCCGAGCAGTGGCACGACCACGGTACGAGTGAGAACCCCGAAGATCAGCTCTTTTTTCAGGCTTGCAACAGAAGAAAAGCTGAACTGCACGCCGAGCATCAAAAGTGCCAATGGAGTGGCGAGGTCTGCCAGATATCCGAGAGTGGTGAAAAGCGGGGTTATGTCCGAGAGGCGGAAGTCAATTTGGTTTTTATCAAGAATATATCGGGCTCCGAGCACGCAAAGACCTGCGAAGATCGCTTGTATCAGCGGATTTTTTACAATGGTGAGGAGTATTTTCTTTACGCTCGGTTTTTCCCCTCCCTGATGGAAGATAGACAGGCTTATGACAGCCAGAATATTAAAGATCGGAATGCTGATCGCGGATAAAAGCGAAGCACATGCAAGCCCCTCAGAGCCGAAAAG
>CAZISP010000263.1:0-2826 GCA_964541955.1 uncultured Lachnospiraceae bacterium | reverse complement strand
AGGCTCTATCATGGAATCGGGAATTTCGTAAATCGAGCCGTCCATCAGGTCAACCAGATGCGGCTTTTCCTTGATGCCCGCCAAGTGCAAAGTGACCGTTCCCTCGTAATCGGTGGTCATAACGCCCATGGGCGCCCAGTAAACGTAAGCCCACTTGCCGTCGTTGTCCTTAAAGCAAATGGAGGTGGTTGAATTGTGATCGGAATCGCGTGCCAGAAGCCTCGGTGATTCGCGAGGCACCATTATTATTGGCAGGGGCGCCGTGTGAACGTCCTCGCTGAACAGCGCGCAAACCGTCTGAAGCGCACGGTGGGATATCTTGCGTCTGTATTCTCCCTTTGCCATACCGTCCTCGCCAAACTCCGCGCCGAGAACTCCGAAATATCCGTAGTCACGGTAGCTTGCAACATTGCCTTCGGTTCCGTTAAGGCCTTCGATCATATCAACGCAGGAGAAATAGGAAATGAAATCAACCTCGGATTCAAGATCGACCATGGTGTGGCGAAGAAGCTGCTTTGCCTGCTTTCTCTCGGTCCACGCGCCGCGGTGCAGAGCACCGCTTCCGTCACTTCTCGACTGCGAACCGCTTTCGCCCTGAATTATTCTTATCGCAGGATTATACATATCGATAAGTCCCCTGAGAGAGCGAACGCGGGTGGGAACTCTTCTCTCGTCCGGGGTGTATTCGTGATAGGTGATGGCGTCAACGTAATCTGCCATACCCACCTCAAAGGCTTCGGCAAGGTAGCCGGAGGTCACCTGACAAAGAGAACCACCGATAACCTTTACATCCGGGTCTCCCGCGCGCAGCGCCTTTGCGGTTTCAATGGTGAAAAGACCGTACGCTCTGCCGTCGGGGCCTCTGTTCCAGCCCCAATCTCCGTCGGGCTCGTTCCAGACCTCGTAGTAGCGAACCTTGCCGCGATATTGCTTTGCGATAGCCGTGCAGTAATTCGCCCAGCCCTGCTTTGCCTCTTCACAGTCAATAGGCAGAACGCCCACCGCGCCAAAGAATTCCTTCGCCTTTTCGCTGTAGAGTCCGTTGCCGTAGCAAAGATCGATCCAGGGCTCGATGCCGCGCTCGATGAGGTTGTCAACCACAGAATCGAGCCAGGCGAAATCGTAAACTCCCTTTTCCTTTTCGGTTCTTGCCCAGCCCGACTGAATTCTCGCCCACTTGACGCCCGTTTCCGCCATCTTGTCGTAAGCCATTTCGGGGTCGTGCAATGCGCGGTCAAGCTTTTCGAAGCCGATGCCTATTCTTGAATGTTTGATTTCGGAAGAGCTTCTTCCCTTGACGTCTCCGATTTTCGTAAGTCTTTCCATAAACGTGTTCTCCTTTTGGGATTGTTTTGAATTTTTAACTCGTCTCTTTATAGTTAATCACAGTATATCACGCCTTTGAGAAAATGTATTTAGATTTCTTAACTTATTTTTGCAATATTTATACTATTGGGAAATATGGGTACGTAACCGTTCGTCCCCCTGCGAACGGGCGAACTTTTGACGTATGCCCGTAGGAACGACCATCGGTCGCCCGCGGGCGATCGCGAACTTGTTCGTTTGTGATCATCCCAACAATTCGAAAAGAAACGATCGCGCCTCACCAAAAGCAGAGCCTTTCTTCCCTTGCTCTTTCCGTCCGCTTTCCCTCATATTTATTCAAAAACACATATTTTTCTCCAAAAAACACATTGATTTCGCCACAGGGTGGCTGTATAATGAAGAAAAAACACATATTTTCTTGGAGGTCAAAAAAATGACAAACAGAGAATGGTTCCGGCAAGCAAAATTCGGTATGATGGTTCACTTCGGTCTTTATTCCATCATCGGCGGCGAGTGGAAGGGACAGAGAATGAGATACATCGGTGAGTGGGCTCAGTCTATGTTCAGAATTCCCAAGGCTGAATACGAGCAACTGGCAAAGGTTTTCAATCCTATATATTTTAACGCCGAGGAATGGGTTGACATCGCTCAGGACGCAGGTATGCAATATATGGTAGTAACCAGCAAGCACCACGAGGGCTTTGCTCTCTTTGACAGTGCTTACGACGATTACAACTGCGTAAAAGGATCTCCCTTCGGCCGCGACATTATCGCGGAGCTTGCCGAGGCTTGCTACAAGAAAGGCATGAAGCTTGGTCTTTACTATTCTCAGGACCTTGACTGGCACGAAAAGGACGGCGGCGGATACAACACCCCCTGGCGTAACGTGGACGACATGCCTTGGTCCAACGAGTGGGACTGGCCGAATCCCGAGGAGAAGGACTACAGCCGCCTGTTCGAGACAAAGATAAAGACGCAGATGACGGAGATTCTCACAAAATACGGCGAGCTCTGCCTCATCTGGTGCGATACACCTCACGCTATTACCCCCGCGCAGAGCCAGGAGCTCTATGACCTTATAAAGAAGTACCAGCCCAACGCACTTGTAAATTCCCGTATCGGCAACGGTCTGGGCGACTACCGCTCCACGGGCGACAACAGAATCCTGTTCGACCCCTCGGAGGAAAAGGAAAAGACTCTCTTCGAGTGCCCCGCAACCCTCAACAAGACATGGGGCTACAAGCCCTTTGACCAGGAATGGAAGGACGCTGATAAGCTCTTTGAGATAAAGGAATCCCTGAACGAAAAGGGCATCAACTACCTGCTCAACGTGGGCCCCGACCACCTTGGAAGAATTCCCGCACCCTCGGTTGACATTCTCCGCGAGCTTGGCAAGAAGCTCAGAGGTTAAGGTGCGCGCTTGGGGCTTTTTGAAAAAAGCCCCAAACCAAGCCCCTCCCCAAAGGAACCCCAACCAAGCCCCTTTGAAAAGGGGCCTGG
>CAZISP010000262.1:0-2830 GCA_964541955.1 uncultured Lachnospiraceae bacterium | reverse complement strand
AACGGAATTTTCAAATGGGATTCTGTTAAGAGCTCTCTTGACACAGTGCTGTTCAATGCATCTCCGGACCGATCTCGGAGCTTTTGAGCGCAGGATTCTGCCGCGGCGCGGTGTCGTATTACTCGCCCATTTACGGCGAGATCTGGTTTGCGGATCCCGACAGCGACAACAAAACGGTTTTCGTTTACTGTGAGGAAAACGGCACCTGGTATACCTTTGACGGAATCCCTGCCGATGAGCTGTTCACTGTGGACGGCAGAGCTGCTTTTCTCAGCGGAAAATACCTGCTGGGATTCACCAAGAGCGGCACTGCGGATATTGTTGTCGGTGACATGGAAAAAACGGGGAAGATTGAGGCGGAGTACGTGTCACAGGATATCGATTTCGATCTGCCCGGAAGACCGAAGCGGATCCGCCGCGTTATGAGCGAGGCGGATGCCGACGGGGACAGCTTTAACATTGCCGTTTGCGGCGACAGAATGAAAAAGCCCGCGGTGGCGAAGGTCGTTTCCTGTGACGGCGGCAGGGGTATCACCTATTCCGATCAACGTGTCAATACGGGGCGGTTTGACCGAATGCATTTCGAAATCGCCGCGTCGGGGTGCGGCAGGGTCAGGATAGATAAAATTTCATTCTCGGTCTTCACCTGACGGTAATGCGAAGAAAGGAAAAGTAAAAAAATGAACTCAAAAACAACCAAGACCTGGGAGCAGTATCGTGCGGGGCTTGAATACAAGCGCAAGATCGGGCTGTTTGAACGGGTCAGAAAAAATGAAAGATACCTGCGAGGGGAGCAATGGCAGGGAAGTGACGGAATCGACCTTCCAAAGCCTGTTTTCAACGTTATTGGTCGAATAATCGACTACATCGTGGGCTCGATCATATCAAAGAAGGCCTCCATCGTCTATACAGATACCAATATCCCCTTCTGCGCCGAGGGAGAGGAGAAGGAGCTGATGAAAAAAGGCATAAGGCTCCTGTCAGAGCATGCGGAGTATCGCTGGGAGCAGCAGAAGATGAACAAGCTGATGCAAAATGCTCTCTACGATGCGGCGGTCAGCGGAGACGGCGTTTTGTACAGCTATTTCGATCCCGACAAAACAGGCGCAAACGAACTGATCGGCGATATTGTCACCGAAAATATTGATTCGGTGAACCTGTTCGTCTCGGACGTAAACACTGCGGATATTCAGTCTCAGGAGTATGTGATCCTCTCGGGCAGGCAGAGCGTTCTTTCCCTCAGACGAGAGGCGGAAAGAGCCGGTATGGATTATGACGAGGCCGTGCGACTTATCACCTCCGACGACAGCAGAGAATGTGAGGCGGGGGACTGCGCCGATATTGAGCTCTCGGGCGAAGAGGAGGAGAAGGCGACCTATTTGATCAAATTCTGGCGCGAGGACGGCCGTGTGTGCTTTGAAAAATCCACCGAGCGCTGCGTGTTGCGCCGCGGAAAAACAAAATGCCGCCTTTACCCCGTGGCATATTTCAACTGGCACGCAACCAAAAACTGCTTCCACGGCACGTCTCCCATAACCTCTCTGATCCCAAATCAGAACTTCATCAACCGCGGCTACGCCATGGCAATGAAGCACATGACCGACACGGCTTTCTCTAAGGTGATCTACGACAAGACCAAGATTCCCGAGTGGACCAACCGTGTGGGCGAGGCGATCGCCGCGGTGGGCGGCGGAGGCGTAGGCGATGCCGTGAGCGTGGTGGGCGTGGGCGAGATGCAGTCGGATTATCTGACGCTTCTCGACAACACGGTAAGCTATACCAAGGAGCTTTGCGGTGCTACCGATACTGCTCTGGGAAACACGCCGCCCACGAACACAAGCGCCATCCTTGCCATGCAGGAGGCGGCAAAAATACCCTTGCACCTTGTCCGCGAAAACTATCGCCAGTGCATTGAGGATATCGCCAACATCTGGGCGGATATGATTTGCGCATATTTTCCCTCCGAGCGCCTGATTCCTTATTTTGACGGTGCAGGCGCTGTTTCGGCTCGCGCGGACATGGAGCTTCTTCGCCTTGCTATGCTTGAGGCGCACGTGGAGGTTTCCGACCCTACGGGTATTTCCGTTGCGGCAAATCAGTCGGTGCTTGATAAGCTTCTTGAAGGCGGCTATATCACCGTGGCGGAATATCTTGAACGTCTTCCCGACGGCGTGGTGCCCATGCGGGAGGGGCTTATCGAAAAATACAAAGAAACGGAGGACAAGGGAAGTGAAGCTGAGATTCCCGTTTTTGAAAAAAATGAAGAATGATGCTTTGAACGAGGAGGCTTCCGTAAACGAAGAACCCACAGACGTGGCAGAGGTGTCGCCCGAGGCAGAGAACGGCGAGCCAACGTTTGACCTTGCTGCCAAGGTGGAGCAGCTTGAAGCGAAGCTTATCGAGAGCGAGAGAGCAAGAATTGAGCAGAGCGAGGAGCTGCGACGCTATGTGGAAGAGATAAATCGAGCTAACCGCGAGAGCTCGGCGGGCTCGGTCAAGGGCACACAATGCGACTATTTTTCCTTTTCGGAGGTAAAAGACATGACCCCCGAGCAGGTACGCAAAAATTTCAGCCGCATCGTTGATTCGATGGGCAAGTGGAACTAAAAAAATAAACGCCGCGAAACGCGGCAGAATGGAGATTTAACATTATGGCACTTACAAATTTTATTCCTACGGTATGGAGCGAAAGTCTTTACAGCGAGCTTGACAAGAAGTACATTGCAGTCAAGAACTGCAACCGCGATTTTGAGGGCGATATCCGCGCAAAGGGTAACACGGTCAAGATCCGCGGCGTTGGCGACATTTCCGTGTTCGACTACACCCGCAA
>CAZISP010000261.1:0-2845 GCA_964541955.1 uncultured Lachnospiraceae bacterium | reverse complement strand
GTAGGTGTTGCCGAAATGAGGCTTTCTGGACGCATAAGCTATAGCCGTCGTGATATAAAATTTTTCCTTATTCATAATAAAGTCTCCTTATAGTCAAGTACCTCGGAGGTGAATGCTCCGTAGGACATTATGTAAAACGGTACAACGTAAACAAAGAATAAAATACCAAGGGAAAGCAAAGACAGCAGGGTGAGGAGAGCAAAACTGAGGAAAAACTTGATAATCTCCCATCTTTTTCCCCTCGCCGCCCGAGCCGACGCGCAAAGTATTCCCCAAAAGCCCAAATTTCGACGCTCCGCGACAGCGGGCAGGAAAAACAGGCTCGTTGCCACGTATGTAAACAGAGTAATGCAAAGGAACGTAACAAGTATCAGGCAAAGTCCGTTCACACCCTCACCCAAAACCACTTGAACGTAGACAGAGAAGGTCTCAACGTAGGCGTAGAACGCCGAAATAACAGCAATAAGCGCCATCACACCGACCCCCATCGCAAGCGATGCGACAAAGCCGCTGCCGTTGCCTTTTTTGCCGAAGTCAAAAAGCTCGGCTCTGTCCCGCTCCATGCGGACGCCAAGACGGAGAAGCTGCGTATCTGCCATGAAATAAACAACAATCGCAAAAACAACGCTCAGCATGACAGCCGCATCCTCCCATCTGTCGGGAACCAAAAACGTGGCGACAGCATCAAGGCTCATCAAAGACAGCATCGCCGCCAGAACGCAAAAAAGAAAGGAAAGAACAATCTTTGACGTGTTGCCCCGACGAGCCATAAGCATTCGCCCTTTAGCTTTGGCGTTTTCGGTGAGCTTCACGTTTTTTTGAGACGTCTCATATGGGCGATTCACGGCTGTTCCCCCTTTCCTTTATTCCTATTTTATTATTATAGCAGATATCTCCCGATTTTACAAGCCCCAAAAAACTTTTTTTCAAAGCCGCTCTTTTCATGATTAGAACTGCCCGCACCTGCACAAAATATCCATGTAAATAAAAAGAAGGATAAAAATATGCACGCAAAATCAATTTTTCAAAGCATTGCACTCTCGGAATTTTTTCTGACGTTTCTGACAGGCGCCGTTGTTTACTACGGGATCGAGATCCTCTTCCGCGGGAGATCCCATTGGAGCATGGCGTTAGCGGGCGGCGTCTGCTTTTATCTCATCTATATAACCTGCCGCGTCTTTCCCTCAATGCCCCTTGTTCTCGGATGCATTTTGGGCGGTGTCATCATCACCGCAGTGGAGCTGGCGGTGGGCGAGATAGTGAACCTGCGCCTGGGCTGGAACGTATGGGACTATTCACAGTTTCCGCTCAACTACAAAGGACAAATTTGCCTGCTGTTCAGCCTCATGTGGTGCCTGCTGTCCCTCCCCGCCATCGGCGTGGCCAAGCTCTATTCAAACCATGTCTTCAAGATTCAGGAAAACTCGGAAAAGTAACCAAGTCTCCGTCGGCTTTCCTCCGGGAGGGAGCCTTTTAGGCTTACAGTCATCATTTACCTTGCTCAAAAAACACCCCTCGCCGCGGCGAGGGGTGTAGCTGTTTATAGTCCTATCTCGCTTAGAAAATCGTTCATTTCGCTTGCCTTGGAGCCGTCTAAGCTGCTGTTTACATGCATTTCCGTTTTCGCCATTTTCGCCACCTCGGGGCGAAGAAGCATAAACCAACGTCTAACCTGCATGACGGGCATGAGCCACTTGTGCTTTTCAAGCACGGGATAGTACCGCTTCAATCTCGAGTAAGGAATGAACATTCTCGACATGAAATAACCAACCCGTCCGCCCTTTTTCTTTTGCTGAAGAGCAACGCGGTTGTCAAAGGAGCCGTATACGCCGCCGTGAAGCAGGAAATTCTGCAGCTTCAGAGAGAGCTCGCTCGGCTCTTTTCCCTCAAGCCATACAAGACTCAATTCTCTCGATGCCCGGGCAA
This sequence comes from uncultured Lachnospiraceae bacterium, assembly GCA_964541955.1. Lineage (GTDB taxonomy): Bacteria > Bacillota > Clostridia > Oscillospirales > CAG-272 > SIG710. Next base: position 919 of record CAZISP010000261.1, on the reverse strand, counting down.
ATTTCAGAAGTCCGCCCTGCGCGAGCAATTTGTCGCGACCCTCCCTATCCGCCGACTCTATACGGTCGAGAATGTAAAGATCGACAAATGGACGAATTCCACAGCCGCCTGTTTCAAAGTGCTTTGCCATGTGCGCAATGTGGTAAAAATAGAAGAACTCGTCGCTCATTTCATGCCAATATTCGCTTTCACCGCGAGGAAATGCGTTCTCCCACACGGAACACAGACTTTCAATGGCGTTGTTCGCCCTTCCCTCCTCAACCAAGTCAAAATGAAGCTCAACGTGGTTTTTGAGAGGGGTTTGCAGTGAAACATCGTGTGTGCCGCGCCCATGCTCGGTATATTTGAGTGTCTCCGTCAGACAGGAAATTGCCTTATTCAAGTCCTCGCGGTGAACGAGAACGTCAATATCACAGCTCGTTCTCATCCACGGCTCGGGATAGTATGCACGGAGCACGGAACCCTTCAGAGGAATAAACGGTATCTCCGCCGCTTCAAGTGCGGAGCAAAGCTTCGTGTAATCGTGATTCAATCGCTCGTATCTGAACACCGCGCGCAAAATCTCGGTCTCCCACTCTTTTTCCTCAGAGGTCAGCAAGCCGTTATTTTTGAGCCCGAGCGCCACCAGGTGCGCCACGTCGTGTCTTTTGGAAAGCTTCAGCAAGTCGGGCAAAAGCTCTTTTGAAAAAAGTTCCTTTTCCGACTCGGTCAGCTCTATGCCGCTGATGGCAGAGCGCAACAGAGCAAAAAGTATTTTAATGTTTCTCTGGTCCATCAGCGTCACTCCTTACTTATTTTTAGTCTCTGAAATAAAGGTCTCTTGTGTATACCTTGTCAAGCACGTCGGAAATGTCGTCGTTATATCTGTTCGCCAAAATCACGTCGGACATCTGCTTGAACTGTGCAAGGTCGCGGATAA
>CAZISP010000260.1:0-2864 GCA_964541955.1 uncultured Lachnospiraceae bacterium | reverse complement strand
GTGATCTTGCCCGTAACGCCGCCCAGACCTTCCTGGATAAGCTGCTTCAATGACCAACCTGCACAATATCCTGTAAGCATGGAAAGGTCGTGGAGGTGGATATCGGCATTTCTGTGAGCGTTTGCAATCTCGTCGTCATAAACCTCGGAGAGCCAATAGTTAGCGGTGATGGCGCCCGAGTTAGACAGAATAAGACCGCCCACCGAATAGGTAACGGTAGAATTTTCCTTCACGCGCCAGTCGTTAATCTGCAGATAATTGTCAACAATATCCTTGTAGTCGACCATCGTCGCGCTGATGTTACGCAGCTTTTCTCTCTGACGGCGGTAGATGATATACGCCTTTGCGACGTCATCGTAGCCCGCCTTGATGAGAACAGACTCTGCGCTGTCCTGAATATGCTCAACGCCAATGCTGCCGTCCTCGATCTTAGGCTCGAATTCAGCGGTAACCTTGAGTGCCAAGAAATCAATAATGTCCTGATTGTACTGACGGTTGCAGGCATCGAACGCCTGAGTGATCGCATCGGATATCTTGGTTATATCAAAAGCAACCTTTTTGCCGTCTCTTTTAATAACGTTATACATAAAAAGTCTCCCTTTTCAAGCTTAGTTGAGTCCATTATACAGCATATTTTGTGTCTTGTCAAGAGCGGAAACACAATATATTGGTGTTTTCAGCGTTTTTCACAGTATTTTGTGTATTTTTTGGCTATGGTGCACATTTCCCGTAAGATTTCCTCTTTAACGGGGCTGTTTCCAACCCCCACAAGGTCGCCGGAGTCTATAAAATTCTGTAAAAAGTACCGCTCAGCACCCTCGATCCGTCGCGCGATAAACTCTATATCTTGTGTTGTGTGAAGCTCGGCTGTAACGGTAGTGCGGAACTCGTAGGGGATAGAGCCGCCAAGAAGAAAATCAATGCTCTCTTCTATATCTTGTACGTTTATATTCGCTGTTCCCGCCGTCATGGGATATTTTTCAAGAGAGTTTTTTATATCCATTGCCACATAGTCAAGAAGCCCCTCGGAAACAAGTGCCTTGAGCCGTTTCGGGAGGGATCCGTTGGTGTCGAGCTTCACCTTGTAGCCAAGCGCCTTGACCCGTCTTATAAAATTCCCAAGCTCGGGGTGCAAAAGAGGCTCTCCGCCGCTGATGCATACGCCCTCAAGAATCCCTTTCCTTTTATTGAGAAAGGAAATCACTTCCTCCTCGTCGATTTCTGTCGCCGCTGACATTCTGTTGACCAGAAGTGCGTTATGACAAAAGGGGCAAAGGAAATTGCAGCCCCTTGTGAAAAGTATGCATGCAACAACGCCGGGAAAATCCAGCAGGGTCAGTTTTTGAAGTCCGGCGAAGATCATATTTTGTCTCCTTATTAGTATTAAGTGATCTGCCGCAGATAATACGCGGCAAAGAAAAGTGTCACACTTATTATACCCCACGGGGGTATATTTGTCAATTTGTGTTTTTTAATGCCTCATCATCACTTATATCTCAGAAGAAGAATATAAAGAGCAACGCACAGAGATAATCAATAACCTATAATTTTTTATGACACCGAAACCCTCACGATACATCGTGAAGCGAGAGATAAAAGCCCCTTGATGGGTTAGTGCGGCAAAAAGGTGCCGGTGGCACGTTTTTGCAAACGGTGTCGCTCAAAGTGCGAGCATTGGAGCAAGGCTTTACCTTGTGAACAATGCGACTCACGACAGCGACCGGCGCGAAGCGGAACCAACGACACCGTGGAGGGGGTCGATGTGCTCTGAACCATGGTTTGCGCCATCGTTCAGCCAAACTTGAAGCTCACCTCAGCGCAAACTGTTCTTGTTTTGCGAAGCAAAACAAGAGTGGTTCTGAGCCCGTGATGGGTAGCAAAAAAGGCCACAGACCGAATGGTCTGTGGCTTGTTTTTATTTATCAATCTGAAAATTAATCATTATTCTTTTTGATATCATTAAGTAATTTTTCAACTTCTTTTTTGTGACGTTCTTCATTATCCTGTTTGGCCGATATTCCAAATCCCATAATTCCGCCTATAATTGCGCCAAAGATTATCCAACCAATACCGCCTGTTACACTACCACTAATACCTCCAAAAATTGCGCCAACAATAAAACCAATCATTAATCTTTCCTCCTTTTAATGTCTTATTTTTTCGATTTCCAGAGCATCTGCACACAATTTTCTGACGGCTGATATGAAAGACGACAGTCCGTGTGCTTTTTGGTACTCCGCAATTTTCCTTACAAGTTCTTGGTCGCTATCAACAAAATTAACGACTTTTTTCATAAAAACCTCCTTTTATACCATAACGGGATATTTTTATTATACCACTATGGAATAATATTGTCAAGAGGTGATTTTATGAGATTAAAGGAAATTAGAAAATCTAAAGGCATATCTCAATTAAAATTGGCTATGGACTTAAATACGAATCAAAACACTATCAGTCGTTACGAAACCGGGGAACGTGAGCCAGGCATAAACGAACTTATAAAAATTGCCGATTACTTTAATGTGTCCATCGATTATTTGCTTGAGAGAACAGACAATCCAATTATACAAAAATAAACTATGATGTTTACAACGTTTTTTTGATGAGCTGACAGAACCATCGTTTGCGCTATCATTCAGCAAAACTTGAGGTTCACCGCGGCGCAAACTGTTCTTGTTTTGCGAAGCAAAACAAGAGTGGTTCGAGCTTTTTTGAAAACAATACAAATGATGGGCTCTGAACCATCGTTTGCGCTATCATTCAGCAAAACTTGAGGTTCACCTCAGCGCAAACTGTTCTTGTTTTGCGGAGCAAAACAAGAGTGGTTCGAGCTTTTTTGAAAACAATACAAATGATGGGCTCTG
>CAZISP010000259.1:0-2881 GCA_964541955.1 uncultured Lachnospiraceae bacterium | reverse complement strand
GGGGTCAGCAGCATGAGGGCGGAGATCAGGGGCGAGAGCAGGAGTGTTCCCACGGGCGAAAGCACTGCAACCTTGCCGAAATACAGCCATGATACAGGCAGAGCAAACAGGAGAGCAACGGCGGAAATGCCAAGAGAGGACAGAACGTAATAAAAGGCTTGTCCCACGAGCTTGACTGAGCGTGCTCGGATTATTCTCGATTCGATCGCGGGATAGAAGGCGAGGATGCCGAACGTGGTGGAAAAGGAAAGGATAAACCCAACATCGGATATGGCGCATGGGGAGACTGCGCATATTCCCGCGCCCGCAAGGAGCAAGGAGGTGAGGGAATCCTTCTCGCGGCGGACATAGTATGCGAAATAGGACATAAAGAGCATTATCGCCGCGCGAACAACCGACAGAGCAAGCCCTGTCAATACAACGTAAAAGAGTATAACGGCGGTGTTTATGAGAAGCCGTTTGTTCTTTTTTATTGAGAGGCTTCTCAAGAGAAAATCCAGCATTCCCGCGAGAACCGACAGGTGCATGCCGCTCAGAGCCAGCAGATGGTAGGTACCCGTGCGTCGGAAATTCATTTTGTCCGTCTCACCGAGTGCGGAGCGGTCTCCCAAAAACACGGCGGCGGGGAGCCCGTTATTCTCGGGAAGATATTTGTCAATCAGAGCAGACAATTTGTTCCTGAGCTGTCGTGCCTTGATTTCAAGACGGTCGACCGTGGAATTTTCAATCAAAAGCTCAAATTCCTGCTCATCCGCCTCGGTAGCCTTCAGGAAAATCCCCTTTGAATTGTAATATGCTTTTTCCCCGAAGCCGTCCTCGTTTTCGGCAAAATCGGAGAGGTTTACGTACGCGCGGATCGCCGACCCGAGCGTAAGACCGCCGTCATAGCTTGTTTCAAAGATAGCGTCAATGCTGACGCTTTGACCGTCGATCTTCGTTATCGTCACTTCGTATGAGCTGCCGAATGAGAGGGCATATTGCACGGATTTCACCGTCATCTCGACTTCAGATGTCCCGTCGGCGTGTTCGCTCAAGACCCTGTCAAAATCGGCTTTGTAAAGATAGGATCTCAGGAAACCGCCGCAAACCATGACAAAAGTCAAAAGAAGAATCGGAACAGCTTGCCTTTTGTTGTATGTGAGCGCTGCGGCAATGAGTACTGTAAAAATAAGCGCAACCCCGCCAAGGAAAAGCAAATTTACGTTGCAGAAAAACGCCAATGCTCCCGACAGCATAAACAGCATAGCGGCAAGTGCCAGCGGTCTCTTGTGAAAAAGTCCCATATCAAACCTCCTTTCCGCGAACTTAACGTACAACAAAAAGCACGCTCGCCGGAGCGAGCGTGCCTTATCAAATAGTCTTATCCGAAAATATCGCCGGCACCGACCTCAATGTCACCGCCGGAAATGTTGCTACCGTTGCCGTCATCTCCGTCGCCCACATTACCCGTGGGGCCGAGTGTAACGGACCAATTGGCAAGATACTGAGCAAGCTTAACGGCATCCTTTGCGTTTACAACGCCATCATAGTAAACGTCTGCGTTCTTCTCGTCCTCGGCTGAAAAATCAATATCCCAATTGGCCAGACGCTGGGCGAGCTTGACGGCATCCTTTCCGTCAACCTTGTTGTCGTTGTATATATCACCGTAGAGAGCAAACGCGGTAGCCGCAAAAATCGAGAGCAGCATAACACTCACAAGGCAAATCGCAATAATTTTTTTCATAATAGCACCTCACAAGAACATATTTATAAGTATATGATATCACATGTTGATAAAAAAGTCAATAGATTTTTTGAAAAGCGCCGAACTAAGTGTCGGATAAGTTTTTTTGAAAAAAACCGGGCAAAAAAATTATACCTCTTGATTTTTGACAAGAAAGGTGGTATAATAAACAGCGTCATATCAATAGAATAATGCCTGCATAGTTAAATGGATATAATAACCCCCTCCTAAGGGGTAGTTACAGGTTCGATTCCTGTTGCGGGTGCCAAGCACGCCGACAGCTTCAAACTGTCGGCTTTTTCATCTTAAAATATTACGTCCCTGCCTTTTTTCGGGTATAGACAAAGTGCCTTATCAGCATTGCCAAGAGCAGAATAATATATGATGCCGCCGAAAAGCCTGCAATGTAGATGAACGTACACCACGGGAACGGAACCACCGCCTGCACAAGCGAGTACACGGGCAGAGACGGGTCGCAATGTGGACTGATGAAGAACATATTAAAGGTCTCCGTCTCAAGAAGTCCGCTGAAATATGCGATCTCATTCATTACAGTCGCTGCCAGCACGCAAACGGCAAAAACGGGAATAGCCTTCAGTATGGTCCGATGCTCGGCTTTGACGTAACCTGAGCCCAGAAGATAGATTCCAACCGAAATCATTGCTCCGTGACAGAGCATTGTCTGTATGTTGATGCCGATAGTGGAGATAAATACCTGCCGCGGATAGAACATGACGCACAGCCCCGCAAACAGCGCAAAGGTCGCAAGATAAGCGCACGATGCTTCGTGGAGCTTTTTGCTTCGGACAAAACCGCCGAGAAAGCTGACGTACAAGGGAGTTGAGCAAAATTGAAACGGGAAGGCGTACCATTGATAGTCTGCGTTGATCCTTGCGCCGTCATAGCTGAGGGTATAGTTGATCTGTTTGTATATTTCCAAAACAAGCATGATAACAGCGGAAATAATAAGCAACCGCCGCACGAATGCCTCGTCCTTTTTGCCGAGTAGGCAGAGCAGAATACCTGCCAGAATCGACAGCCCGAAAAACGTAAGGTGAAACCAGCCGCACATCTTGGGCACTTGCATATCGGCGTCAAGTATTTGCAGCAATTTTCCAAGGAGTTCCAAGCTCTGCACCATCCTTCCGTGATGTTCTC
>CAZISP010000258.1:0-2913 GCA_964541955.1 uncultured Lachnospiraceae bacterium | reverse complement strand
GAATCCAAGAACGTCACAAAAACCGTCGTCACCGTAAAGAAAATCTCGGGCAGAGAAATGCTCCAGGCTGAAAGCTTTACGGCAGACAACAAGGCAAAGCATACAAACATTGAATTTGACGATGAGGGCGGCATTGAATCGCTTTTGTCGGGCTACCTGCAGATAAATGTTCTCACCACCGCCGGAGACTGCGAATATAAGCGCTCAAAGAGCGGCAAGGAGACCCTTATCGGCACGAAAAAGGTCCTCGCCGCATTGCCCGATGCCGAAAAGACTGAAATTGTCGGTAACGATCGCGAAAAAAACTACATTTTAAGCGGCTCCGAGCCCTTTCTCATTCATCTTGGCGTCAGCGACAAAAGCGGGCGGGTTCACGACAAAAAGCGCCCGAAATTCCGCCAGATAAACCGCTTTTTGGAGCACATCAGAGACGTGATGAAGCATCTGCCCGTGGAGGGCGAGCTTCGGGTGTGCGACCTTTGCTGCGGAAAGAGCTATCTTTCCTTTGCCGTTTACCATTACCTTAAAAACGTGCTTGGAAGGGAAGTGAAGATGACGGGCGTTGACCTGAAGGGTGACGTTATCGATTACTGCAATTCCGTCTCGAGGGCACTCGGGTGGGACGGGCTTGAATTTTTCTGCATGGATATAATGAAGTTTGAGACGGAGAACCCGCCTCACCTCGTCATATCCCTTCACGCCTGTGACGTGGCGACGGATATCGTTTTGCGAAAGGCGGCAGAGTGGCAGACCGACGTTATTCTGTCAACCCCCTGCTGTCACCACGAAATGAACAAAAAGCTGAATTGCCCCGAGCTTGAATTTATTTCGAAATATTCCATGCTCCGCCAAAAGCTCAGCGACGCGGCGACCGATGCGCTTCGCCTCATGTGGCTTGAGAGCGAGGGCTACAGCTGTGACGCCCTTGAGCTTATTGACCCCGACGATACACCAAAGAATATTCTTCTCCGCGCCACCCGCCGCAAAAAGGCTGACCCCGAAAAGCGCGCCGAGCGGGCAAAGCAGGAATACTACGAGGCGAGAAAATTCCTTATCGGCGCGGGCATTTTGGGAGGTATTGAATGACCTTTGAGAATGCAATGAAGAAGATAAGCGCCTTTCCCAGAACCAACGGTCGCGCAACCGTTTCCCGAATGGCACTTCTTTGCCGATACCTGGGAAACCCCGAAAAAAAGCTGAAATTCATACACGTTGCGGGCACGAACGGCAAGGGCTCGGTGGCTTCAATGACAGACGAGATTTTGCACCGATCGGGTTACCGTGTGGGAAGATATATTTCTCCCTATATTCTGAATTTCAGAGAAAGAATGACCTTTGACGGTCAGATGATACCAAGAGACGAGCTTCCCGCCTTTACCGAAAAGGTTCTTGCCGCCGCCGAGCGGATGGAGCGCGACATCGAGGCGGCAAAATCGGGCGAGCGGACAGGTGTTGCGTTCCCGCGGGAAATACTCGACGGCAGTGTTCCCGCCAAGCCCGTTCAGTTTGAAATTGTGACTGCCATAGCGTTCCTGTTTTTCCTTTATCATAATTGCGATATAGTAGTTCTCGAATGCGGTCTCGGCGGCAAATTTGATGCCACCAACGTCATTGAGCCGCCTCTTGTGGCGGTTCTTTGCGGAATCGGCCTTGACCACGCCGAGCTTCTGGGGGACACGGTTGCAAAAATAGCCGCCGAAAAGAGCGGAATTATCAAAAAGGGCACGCGTTACGTGATCTCCGCGCCCCAAGTGGCAGACGCGCTTCGACCGATTGAAGCCGCCTGCCGCGCCGCCGACAGCAACCTTATGGTTGCGGGCAAGACGGAGATAATCCGCTCCGCTCCTCTCGGACTTGAATTTTCCTATCGCGGCGAGAATTATTCTCTCGCGCTTTGCGCCGCATACCAGGCGACCAATGCGTCTGTCGTTCTTGAGATAATGTCCGCTCTGCGATGTATGGGAATGTCCGTTCCCGACAAGGCTGTCAGAGAGGGCTTCTCAAAGGTTCGCTTTCCCGCGAGATTCGAGGTGTTCTCTGTTGCGCCCACCGTCATTATCGACGGCGCACACAATGAGCACGGTGTCACGGCGTTTTGCCTGAGCGTTCGTGCCATGAGGGAGCATTTCAGGGGAGACGTGACCTTCCTTGCGGCAATGCTCCGTGACAAAGAGCCGGAGCGTGCCCTCGCGCCCTTTGCACAGCTTGTTTTGTCCGATGATATTAAGGTGAAGAAGATCGTGACCTTTGAAGCGGACAATCCCCGCTCGATGCCATCATCTGAGCTTGCCGAGATACTTGTACGGTTGACGGAGGGGAGGATTGAGGTTGAAAGCTCCTCGGATATCAAAAAGACAGCTCCAAAAATTCTCTCGGAGCTCGGACGTGACGACAGTGCCATCGCTTTCGGGTCTCTTTACGGTGCCTCGGAGCTTCGGACTGTAGTAAGTGAATATTACGGCTTGACATAATTTGAAAACTCCCGCCATATACATGAATCGAAACGATTTACAGAATTGGCGGGAGGTATTTTTTTATGTCCGAGCATTCAATTTACAAGGATATTGCGTGTCGTACGGGCGGCGATATCTATATCGGGGTCGTAGGCCCTGTAAGAACGGGAAAATCTACGTTTATCAAGCGTTTCATGGAGACCACCGTTCTCCCGAACATCAAGGGCGAGTTCGACCGGAGCCGTGCGAATGACGAGATGCCCCAGAGCGCGTCGGGAAAGACGGTCATGACCACCGAGCCCAAGTTCGTCCCCGACGAGGCTGTGGAGGTGAGCATGGAGGACGGCGCCGTCCTTAAGCTCAAGATGATAGATTGCGTCGGGTACATAGTTCCCGAGGCGATAGGTCACATTGAGGACGGTAAGCCCAGAATGGTAAATACTCCGTGGTCTGCCGAGCC
>CAZISP010000257.1:0-2918 GCA_964541955.1 uncultured Lachnospiraceae bacterium | reverse complement strand
CTGGCAGACGAGCTTCCCGCATATGTAAAACAGATGGGATACACTCACGTTGAATTTCTGCCCGTCATGGAGCACCCCTTCGACGGCTCCTGGGGATATCAGGTTTGCAGTTATTTTGCACCCACCTCCCGTCCGGGCACGCCAAAGGATTTTATGTATCTTATCGACACGCTCCATTGCGCGGGGATCGGCGTTATCCTCGACTGGGTGCCCGCTCACTTCCCTAAAGACGCTCACGGGCTTTACGAGTTCGACGGCACACCCACCTATGAATTCCAGGGACAGGACAAAATGGAATTCAAGAGCTGGGGAACAAGGCGCTTTGACGTAGGCCGCAACGAGGTCGAATGCTTCCTCGTCTCAAGTGCCGACCTGTGGCTGAGAAAATACCACGCGGACGGGCTGAGAGTCGATGCGGTGGCATCCATGCTCCACCTCGATTACGATAAAGAACCCGGAGAATGGTTCCCCAACGCCAGAGGCGACAACAAATGCCTTGAGGCAATAGCGTTTTTCCAGAAGCTCAACACGTATATAGGTGAGGAATTCCCCGATGCGCTGGTCATAGCCGAGGAATCGACGGCGTGGAAGAACGTCACGAGATTTGACGGCGAGGACGGTCTGGGATTTAGCATGAAGTGGAATATGGGCTGGATGAACGACCTTTTGTCTTACGTTAAGACAGACCCATATTTCAGAAAGCACGAGCATAACAAGATCACGTTCTCTATGATGTACGCCTTTAATGAGAGGTACATTCTTCCCATTTCCCACGACGAGGTGGTCCACGGCAAAAAATCCTTTCTTGACAAGATGCCGGGCGACTATTGGCAGAAGTTCGCGGGCACGAGAGCATTTATGGCTTACATCATCGGTCACCCCGGAAAGAAGCTTTCCTTTATGGGTAACGAGATAGGTCAGTTCGTGGAATGGAACGAAAAAAAGCAGGTTGAATGGTTCCTGCTGGACTATGAGATGCACGCAAAGCTCCAGACTTACGTCTCCGAGCTGAATCACCTTTATCTGAAGCACCCCGAGCTTTGGGAGCAGGACGATTCCTGGGAGGGCTTCCAATGGATTGATGCTGACAACGCAAACGAAAGCATCCTGTCCTTCCGCAGAATAGCAAAAAACGGCGACGAGCTTATATTTATCATCAATCTCACCCCTGTCCCCCGAGAACGCTTCAACCTGGGCGTGCCGACAATGGGCACCTACGTTGAGCTGCTCAACTCGGACGACACTAAATTCGGCGGCAGCGGCGTGGTAAACGGCAAGGCTGAAGCCTTTGAGTGCCAAGGCTACCGCGAGCACAATTTTGAGCAGGCGATCGAGATCAGATTGCCTCCGCTGGGCGCGGTCGTAATGAAAAAGAAGAAAGTCAAAAAAAGCAATCCCCGAAACAAACAGTAAAAAATTCTAAAAACTGGGAGGAACGGTCATGTTCAAGAAGAAAAAGTGCATCGCCATGCTTTTGGCGGGAGGTCAAGGCAGCCGCCTCTACGCACTGACACAAAAAACGGCAAAGCCCGCAGTTTCCTTTGGCGGTAAGTACCGCATCATTGATTTCCCCCTTTCCAATTGCATCAACTCCGGCATCGACACCGTAGGTGTGCTCACGCAGTACCAGCCCCTGGTATTAAACGAGTACATCGGCAACGGTCTCCCCTGGGACCTTGACCGTGCCTTCGGCGGAGTTTCAATTCTGTCGCCTTACCAGGGCAACAAGAGTGCCGACTGGTACAAGGGTACGGCAAACGCCATCTATCAGAACCTTGAGTTTATCAATCGCTACGACCCCGATTACGTTCTCATTCTCTCGGGCGACCACATCTACAAGATGGACTACGCCGCAATGCTTGACAACCACATCAAAAAAGGCGCGGATTGCACCATCGCAGTCCTCAACGTAACCCTTGAAGAGGCAAGTCGATTTGGCATCATGAACGCAAACGAGGACGGCTCAATCTACAAGTTCACCGAAAAGCCCGCAAATCCCGACAGCACTTTGGCTTCAATGGGCATTTACATCTTCACAAAGAAAACTCTTGAATCCTACCTTATCGCCGACAACGACGACCCCGAGTCCTCAAACGACTTCGGAAAGAACATTATCCCCAATATGCTGGCGGCCGGCGAAAAGCTCTTTGCTTACCGGTTTGACGGCTACTGGAAGGACGTTGGAACCATCCAGAGCCTTTGGGAAGCCAACATGGAGCTGCTGGGCGAGAAGCCTCTGTTCAATCTGAACGACGAGAGCTGGAGAATTTTTGCGCGACACTACGCAAAGGCTCCCCAGTACATCGGCCGTGATTCCCGCATCAAAAACAGCATCATTTCCGAGGGCAGTGAAATCTACGGAACGGTTGAAAACAGCGTGGTTTACGCAGGTGCCAGAGTAATGCCCGGCGCCGTTGTGCGCGACAGCGTGGTTATGTACGGCTCGGTGGTAGGCGAAGGTGCAGCCGTTGAATATTCCATTCTTGACGAGAACGTTACGGTCGGCAAAAATGCAGTCATAGGCAAAGAAAAATCCGACGAAACGAAGATCACCGTTGTGGGACAGGGCAACTCTATTCCCGACGGCGCCGTTATTGCCGACGGCGAGATGATCTACGAATACAAATAAGGAGGCAGAACGATATGACATCACTCGGTCTTGTTTTTTCAAACATTCACGATCAGAATATCCCCGAGCTTACACGCATGCGCACCATGGCATCCGCTCCGATCGGTTGCCGTTACAGACTCATCGACTTCGTTCTCTCCAACATGGTAAATTCCGGCATCACCAAGGTCGGAGTTATCACTCACAACAACTATCAGTCCTTGCTTGACCACATCGGCACGGGAAAGGACTGGGATCTTGCCCGCCGCTCGGGCGGTATCAAGATCCTCCCGCCATACATCACAAGCTT
>CAZISP010000256.1:0-2928 GCA_964541955.1 uncultured Lachnospiraceae bacterium | reverse complement strand
ATCAAAGGGCTACCCGTCAACGGATAGCCCTTTGGAGTGTTAAGAAAGGAACATACATATGATGGAATTTCTCCGTGACGTTGTGGACATCGTCATAAAGTACAGAATGAACTTTCTGTCCGGCATTGCGAACACCATGCTCATCGCCCTGACGGGTACGGTGGCAGGTCTTGTTATCGGTTTGCTCACGGGAATTATCAGAACCGTGCCAAAATCAAAAAACGCTTTTGTTCGCGGCATTCAGGCGATTGTCAACGCCGTTATCTCCGCATACGTTGAAATATTCCGCGGAACCCCCATGATGGTTCAGGCAATGGTCATTTACTGGGGCTACGCCTTCGCCTCGGGCGGAAACACCCTTCCCCTTCTCCCCTCGGGCATCATCATCGTATCCATCAACACGGGTGCGTACATGGCAGAGATCGTCCGCGGCGGCATCATCTCTATCGACAAGGGTCAGTTCGAGGGCGCAATGGCAATCGGCATGAACCACACCCAGACCATGCTCCGCGTTATCCTTCCCCAGGTAATGCGCAATATTCTCCCCTCAATCAGTAACGAGTTCGTTATCAACATCAAGGATACCTCGGTTCTGAACGTTATCGGCATAACCGAGCTTTACAGAATCTCGGGCATCGTTATCCGTCAGAACTACAAGACCTTCCAGGTCTACCTTGTGACCTGTGTTATCTACTTCATTCTCACGTTCACCGTCACAAGACTTCTCCGCCTCTGCGAGAGACTGCTTGAGGGCAAGGAAAACTATACGGTTTTCGGCTCTCAGTCAGACCCTGCGGCAGAGATAAAGATCAGAAAGGAGGAGCGCTGATATGGCAGAAAATTTGACAAACAACGTAACCGATGCTATAATAGACGTGAAGGGTCTTGAAAAAACCTTTGGCGACCATAAAGTCCTTTGCGGCATCGACCTTTCGGTAAAGAAGGGCGAGGTGGTCAGCGTCATCGGCGCGTCAGGCTCGGGTAAGAGCACCATGCTCCGCTGCATCAACCTGCTTGAGACCCCGACGGGCGGTGAGATCCTCTTCCACGGAAGGGAGATCAGAAGCCCCGAAAATAAGCTGACCCTTTACCGCGCAAAGGTGGGAATGGTGTTCCAGCAGTTCAACCTTTTCAACAACATGACCGCTCTCCGGAACTGCGTTGTGGGACAGATGACAGTCCTCAAGCGTTCAAAGGCTGAGGCAACCGAGATCGCCATGAAGTATCTGGAGAGAGTTGGCATGCGCGAGTATATCAACGCAAAGCCCAGACAGCTCTCGGGCGGTCAGAAGCAGAGGGTTGCAATTGCACGTACCCTTGCAATGGACCCCGAGGTAATTCTCTTCGACGAGCCAACCTCCGCCCTTGACCCTCAGATGGTAGGCGAGGTTCTGGCGGTTATGCGCTCCTTGGCGGCTGAGGGGCAGACCATGATCGTGGTAACCCACGAGATGGCGTTCGCCCGAGACGTATCGAACCGCGTTATTTTCATGGCGGACGGCGTTGTTTGCGAGGACGGCGCGCCCAAAGAGCTCTTTGAGAATCCTCAGAACCCCAAAACAAAGGAATTCCTCACCCGATTCCTCAACGGCTGATAAAAACGGAGGTATTTATGCAGGAAAACAAGGCTGCAGCACTGACACGTGAAGAAGCAAAACATCTTTTTGACAATTACCACGAAATAAAAGCCATGGAGCACCTGTATAATGCCGCCATAAAGGAAATTCAGACGAAATTGGAGATCCTGAACGATGAATTTAAGGTGACCCAATCGAGAAATCCCATTCACCACATCGAAAGTCGGCTGAAATCCACCGAAAGCATAATAAAAAAGCTGACGACCAGGGGATACCCCATATCCATCGACTCCGCAAAGAAAAATCTCAACGATATTGCGGGAATACGCGTGGTTTGCTTCTATATTGACGACGTTTACACGGTTGAGGAGGCTCTGCTTCGTCACTCGGATATGCGTTTGATTGACAGAACCGACTATATTGAAACCCCCAACTACAACGGCTACCGTTCGCTTCATCTTGACCTTGAGGTTCCCATTTATCTTTATGAAAAGACCGAATACGTGACCGTGGAGGTTCAGCTCCGCTCGGTGGCGATGGACTTTTGGGCGAGCCTTGAGCACGATCTGCGATACAAGTCCACAGGCGAGATCCCGCCCGAGCTTCCTGCCGAGCTTCTCCGGTGTGCAGACGAAATAGCCGAGATCGACCGTCGGATGCAGACCATTTACAACCGAATAAAGGACGTGTAAGGAAAAATCCCTGCGGCATTGGCGTTGTGTTCCCAAGAAAACAACGCCAAAACAATTAGCCCACGGCGAGTTGTAATTGCGTGCCGTGATATTCGGCGTTCGCCCAGTGGTATTTGCTACGCAAGTTTTCGAGGCGAATAAAATATAACTGCTCTGCCGGCAGAGCAATATCACTTTTGCAAAGCAAAAATACCACGCTGACAAAGTCGGCATATCACTCATAACCCTCGGGAAAAGTGCACTTGCTCACCCCCCAATTATGATTTTCTATTGAAAATAACGAAGTAATATGGTAGAATGTTTTCAGAAACTTACGCGAAACGGAGACACGCAATGATCTATTCATCCTTCAAGGACAAAAAGCTCTCCCTTCTGGGCTTCGGAACCATGCGTCTGCCAACGCTCGATGGCGGCGAGATTGACCGCGAAGCCTTTGAAAAAATGGTCGATTGCTCGATCAAAAGCGGCATCAACTATTTTGACACCGCCTGGCCCTACCATTCGGGTCTTTCCGAGACCGAGCTTGGGCGCGCCCTCTCAAAATATCCGAGAGACTCCTATTACATAGCCACGAAATTCCCGGGTCACCAAATAAGCCAAAGCTACGACCCGGCGGCAATATTTGAAAAGCAGCTCGAAAAATGCGGCGTCGACTGCTT
>CAZISP010000255.1:0-2929 GCA_964541955.1 uncultured Lachnospiraceae bacterium | reverse complement strand
CTGTACGACCCTGTCTTACAAGCTGGTTAAAGGTTGGCAATTTCTCTTCCTCCTTCTTCTGTAATCATGTTTATATGCCAACGTACGCCTTTGACGCACGTAACTGTCACCTGATTTTGGGCGCAGTTCGCCCAAAAGTACAAGACATTATAACATTTTAACGGCTTTTTGTCAAGAGACATAAAAAACAGCCGCAAATTTCTACGTTTTGCACAAAGCAAAAGTAAAAAACAGCATTATTTTATCACAAAAAGCAATAAATTAGTCATTTGTTTGAAAAAATTTACAAGCGTTTAGGTAGGTTATCTCCGCCATTTCCTCGGCGCTCAGCCCATGAACCTCCGCCAAGGCCTCGCAGGTGTAGTGCATAAGCCCCGATTGGTTGATCTCGCCCCTGTGCGGGTGGGGCGCAAGATAGGGGCAGTCGGTCTCTATCATCAGGCGGTCAAGAGGCACTGCGAGAGCCGCTTCTCTTACCCTTGAGGCGTTTTTGAAGGTAATAACGCCCGAAAATGAGACATACCAGCCCAGCTTCACAAGCTCCTTCGCCATCTCACCGCTTCCGCTGAAGGAGTGGAACACGCCGCGAACGTTCCTGTGGCGGCGCACCGTGTCCATGCAGTCCCCGTGGGCTTCCCTGTCGTGAATTATAACAGGCAGGTCGAGCCGCTCCGCCATTTCAAGCTGCGCTTCAAAGAACGCCGCCTGCTTTGCCTTGTCGGTGTTCTCATAGTGGTAGTCAAGTCCGATCTCGCCCAACGCCACTATCTTCTTCGCTTCTCTTCCCGAGAGGGTCTGCTCAAGGATGGCAAGCTCGCCCTCAACGTCCGTGTAAAAACGGCAATCGGAGGGATGAATGCCGATAGCCGCATACATACCCTCATATTTTGCCGCCTGCTCGATGCAACGAGCAGAATTTTCATTGCACGTTCCCACGTTCACGATTTTTGCCACGTCTCCGAGAAAGACGGAGGATAAGACAGCGTCCGCTCCTCCGTCAAGCTCTTGTTCGAAGCGCTCATCGTAATAATGGGCGTGCGAGTCAAAAAGCTTCATTTATATATTCCTCAATATCAGCGAACTCTCTCGCCCAGAGGGGTGTCGTCAGAAAGGAACACAACTCTTATCTGCTCCTCGCCGCTGGCAAGGATCATTCCCCGGGATTCGATGCCGCAGAGTGTTGCGGGCTTGAGGTTTGCAACAACGATTATCTTCTTGCCCACAAGGTCAGCAGGCTCGTAGAACTTTGCGATGCCCGATGCCACGGTTCTCGTCTCGTATCCAAGGTCAAGGGTAAGCTTGAGCAGCTTCTTTGCCTTGGGGACCTTCTCGCACTCAACTATTTTCGCCGTGCGGAGCTCAACGCCCATAAAGTCCTCAATGCCGATCTGCGCTACGCCCTCGGGCTTCTCGGGTCTTGCCTCAGTCGCAGCCGTAGCAGCCATTTCAGCCGCGCGCTCAGCCTCAATTTCGGCGAGCATCTTTTCCTCGTCGATTCTCGCAAAGAGAACCTTGGAATTCTGAACGGTGTCGCCCGCCCTCATACCGCCAAAGAGGTCAAGGGTTCCGATGGTATCGTAAGAGCCGAGAGACGTACCGAGCTCGGAAAGAATCTCGTCACTTGTCGCCGTGATAAAGGGATTGAGCATTACGGCTCCCCAACGGATAGTCTCCAGCAGGTTATAGAGAACCGTGTTAAGTCTCTCCTTTTGCGCCTCGTCCTTTGCAAGCGTCCAGGGAGTTGTCTCGTCGATATACTTATTTGCGCGGCGGAGCATATTGAATATGCACTCAAGACCGTCCGCGATTCTGTATTCGTCCATGCAACGGCAAAGCTCGCCGTAAGCGTCAACGCAGGTCTGCTTCAGATCGGCGTCAAGCTCTGCGGGTGCCGTGGGCGCGGGAACTATGCAATCGTTGTACTTTTTCACCATGTCCAGAGTTCTCTTGACAAGGTTACCGAGGTTGTTTACAAGGTCGGTGTTGAAGCGGTTGATTATGTTCTCATAAGTGATAGAACCGTCGGATGCAAAGGGCATCTCTGAGAGAGCGTAGTATCTTACGCCGTCAACGCCGAATCTCTCTGCCATTTTGTCCGCGTAAATAACGTTTCCTCTTGACTTTGACATCTTGTCGGTGCCGAAATTGAACCATGGGTGACCGAATACACGATCGGGCAGAGGAATATCAAGAGCCATGAGCATGATAGGCCAATAAATTGTGTGGAAGCGCAAAATATCCTTGCCGATAACGTGCACGTCCGCAGGCCAATACTTCTTGAAAAGCTCGGGCTGATCGTCGCCCAGATCGGGGTCATAGCCGAGAGCCGTGATGTAATTTGAAAGCGCGTCGATCCAAACGTAGATAACGTGCTTTTCGTCAAAGGTTACGGGAACACCCCACTTAAACGACGTTCTGGAAACGCAAAGGTCCTGCAGACCGCCCTCAACCTTGAGGAAGTTATTTACCATTTCCTTCTTGCGCGATTCAGGCTGAATAAAATCGGGGTTTGCTTCAATATGTGCAATCAGCTTGTCCGCATACTTGCCCATCTTGAAGAAATACGCCTCCTCGGTCGCCCTCTGCACCTCGCGTCCGCAGTCGGGGCACTTTCCGCCCTCAGCCTGTGTGTCGGTGAAGAAGGACTCGCAGGGAGTGCAGTACCAGCCCTCGTAATGTCCCTTGTAGATATCGCCCTTGTCGTAGAGCTTTTTGAATATCTTTTCAACGCTCTTTACGTGATAATCGTCGGTGGTTCTGATGAATTTGTCATAGCTTGTGTTCATCAGATCCCAAATGCCCTTGATCTCGCCCGCAACGCCGTCAACGTAATTTTGAGGTGTAACGCCCGCTTCTTTTGCTATGTCTTCGATCTTCTGCCCATGCTCATCAGTACCGGTGAGGAAGAAAACGTCGTATCCTCTCTGTC
>CAZISP010000254.1:0-2929 GCA_964541955.1 uncultured Lachnospiraceae bacterium | reverse complement strand
GGAAGGATATGCGCAAACTCTGTCGTCGTGACCGTAGGAACCGACAGCCGCGCGGTCAAGACCGATATCTCTCGCCTTTGCCGCGGGAACAGCACAAAGCTCGGCAGACATGAGATCGACCTCGGTGATACCGTACTTTTCGTTGAGGATAGCGAGAATGTTGAGCTTTACGGAATCTGCGCCGTATTCGCCGCTGTAAGGACGGCTTCCTGCGAACAGGTTCAGCATCTCGCCCTCAATAGCCTCGCCCAGGGGCTTCTTTGCAAGCTCCTGACCAAGGTGGGGAAGAATATCGTTGATATAGAAAACGGGATCATTGTCGTCCTCACCGATGCAGACCTTGATGGTCTCTCCGCTCTTTGTTCCGATAACGCCGTGGATTGCGAGCGGAATGGTGGTCCACTGATACTTCTTGATTCCGCCGTAATAGTGTGTCTTGAAGAATCCGATTCCGCAGTCCTCGTAAACGGGGCAGGGCTTGAAATCGAGACGGGGTGAGTCGATGTGAGATGCAAGCACGCGGATACCTTTCTCAAGGGATTCTGTGCCGATGGTGAATGCATAAAGGCTCTTGCCGCGGTTATTATAGTAAAGCTTGTCGCCCGCCTTTACAGTGTCTCCGAGAGCATAGGGACGGAAGCCCTTTGCTTCAAGCATTGCAACAGACGTATCGACCGCCTCGCGCTCTGTTTTGGAGGTATCGAGATAGCTTTTGTAGCCCTCCGCATAATCGTATGCCTTTGCGACTTCCTCGTCGCCAAGCACCTCGTAAACCGTTTTCTTTGTGTAAAGAAGCTCGTCTTTGAGCTGTTTTACGTCTTTCATTTTTTATTCTCCTTCCGTAAAATATAATTTTTTATAAAGTGCCTCGGCCTTTTTGACCTTTGAGACATAATTTTTCGTTTCTTTTATGGGGATTTTCTTCAGTTTTCCGTTATCGTCCGAATATTCTTCGTCCGTTTGCCATTCCTTTACTTGATTCGGGCCGCAGTTGTATGCCGCATACACGGTTTCCCAGTCGCCGAATTCAAGGAACAGATAGGACAGATAATAAGTGCCGTATTTTATATTGGTTTCGGGATCGTAAAGCATACCAACGTCGTAATTCTCACCAAGCTTTTCACTGCTGAGCCAAGTGAACGTGGCGGGCATCATTTGCATGAGCCCCACAGCCCCCGCCTTTGATACGGCATTGCTCTTAAAATCGCTTTCGCACTTGATGACGCCGAGGATAACGGATTTCGGAACGGAATATTCCTCGGAATATTTCTCGACGAAATCCATATATTTCAGCGGATGGGTTTTGCGGTCAATTTTATCGCAAACGGCATCAATTCCAAAGCCTGTTGCAAGCGCAAGACCTACGATCGTGAGCAGGATCACCGTTCGTTTAAGCGCAATTCTCAAAATCCCGCCTCCTCTGCGATTTTTTTGAGCTTCCTTTCAAGCTCTGATAAATCACCGTTGTTGTAAACAATATAGTCGGATTTTTCCTTGTAAAAGTCGTCGTTGGGTTGCGAATCAGCTCTCGCCTCGGCAAGGGATCTGTCGGGAAGCATGTCTCGATCAATTATTCTCTCAATCCTGCTTTCTTTGTCTGCCAAAACAGATATAACGATGTCGCAATGGCTGTCAAATCCGCTCTCGAAGAGCGTTGGAGCATCAACTATGAAAACCTTGTGTCCTTTTTTGCTCAGCTCCTCGGCGCGGCTCAAAATCTCATCGAGCACGTATTTGTGAGTTGTTGAATTAAGTATAGGGAGCTTATCTCGGCGCCCGGCCTCAGAAAAAACGATATCGGCAAGAGCTTTTCTGTCAAGCTGACCGTCCTCTGTGAACACGCTGTCACCGAAACATTCTCGGATCCCGTCAAGACAGGGAGAGGGTGGCACTAAAAGCTCGTGATATATCTTATCACAGTCAAGGTGATAAAAGCCCATATCCGAGAGAATTTTTGCCGCCGCGCCCTTACCCGCGCCCGTTGGACCTGTAAGTCCTATGAATTTTATCATTTCACGTCTCCAATCGAAACGAATCTTCCAAGCTCTGCCGAGCGGTAAGCCGCTTCCATTATGCGCTGAACCTTGGCGCCGTCATCAAAATCGGGGCTGAATTTCTCGCCCGCATTTGCCGCCGACAGGAACTTCATATAGCTTGTTGCGTGAGCTCTCAGCCAGCCTGCGGGAGCTTTTGGGGAAGGGAACACGCCGCCGGGGGCTTCGTATCTTCCGACACATTCTATTCTTGTAAATCCGCGCTCGCCGCCGATGGGCGAATCAGCCTTCGTTGCATCGTAGAAATACAACCAATTGGGGTCCATGAGTGAGTATTTCAAAGCGCCGCGCTCACCGTAGACCTCAATTGCAAGGTCGTCGTTCGTTCCCGTGTGGAGCTTGCTTGATATGACAGTTCCTCTGCCGCCATCGGGGAGCTTGCAAAGCATATAAAACGCCTCGTCTGCGTTTGTTTTCCACGCCTCGCCGCTCATGCCGGCACGGTCGGGAAAGGCTATCTGATCCATGCCCATAACGCTCTCAATGTCGCCGCAAAGATAGGTCACAAGGTCAAGCACGTGTGAGCCGAGATCGAACAGTACACCACCACCGCAAATTTCCTTGTTCTGCTTCCAGCCCGCCTTTCGGTTGGGATCTGTACAGCTGTTGTGGTAATAGACCGCGTGGAAGGACAGGATACGTCCCAGACGTCCTTCGTCGATTAGCTGCTTTGCGCGTGTAACGGGTGCCATGTGGCGGTTATGGAACACAACGCCGCAAGTGACGCCTTTTTCTTTTGCTTTTTCAGCCGCGATTTTTGCTTGTTCGTATGTGATGCAAAGGGGCTTCTCGCAGTATATGTGCTTGCCTGCGTCCAGTGCTTTCATGATGGTTTCGAAATGAAAAATATTGGGCGTGCAGATGTCGATAATATC
>CAZISP010000253.1:0-2931 GCA_964541955.1 uncultured Lachnospiraceae bacterium | reverse complement strand
GCTCATCTTCTCAAGCATATCTATCCTCCAAAATCTCCTCAAATGCTTGTTTTATGTCAAGGTTTTATTTTTTCAGCTCCAAATTTTGCATTCTTTCCTCCGCCGGTGTTTTGTTTCAGTCGCCGCTCCGCACCAAATTTTTGTCTATATATTCTGTCAGCGGCTTTCTATTCACCTTATCCTTGTTATTCGCATACCAATCAAAGGCTTCCCGAAGCCCCTGTTCCATCGTTTTCACATCCCCCATCAGCTCGTACTGTGCCGAGGTGTCAAGGCAGTATTCATAATCGTAGAAGCTGAAATAATTCCTCTGCTCAACGTCCTCATAAACGCACTCAAATTCAGCCCGTTTCCCTGCCGCGGCATAGCAAAGCTCTGCCCACTCGCGGACCGAAATCGGCTCTCTGTTGCCAACGTTAAAGACGTGCCGACGTGGCTTTTTTTCGAGCAGAACGTCAATAAATCTGCACAGGTCGTGGATATGAAAAAACTGCAATTTCATGCTTCCGTCTTTCGGCAGGTAGAATCTTCTGTCACCGAGCGCGCAGTCAAAAACAAAGGCCTCGCGGTACACGTTGTTCATCTGTCCGTAAAGGTATGGCGGTCTCAAAACGTATGCGTCGGGGTCTCTTTGAAGCAAAGCGGATTCCGCTTCAATCTTGTCCGTACCGTATTTGCCCCAGAACTTATTTTCCGCTTTCTCGGCGTCCTCGTCAAACGGCATGGGCGCGTATTCGGGATAAACGGCACTCGAGCTTATAAGCACGTAGTCCTTATATTCGCCTAAAGCATCAAGCAGCGTATTCACGTCGCAGGCTGTGTACGCGGTGTCAATAACTGCGTCAAACCGATGCCCCAAAAGAGCCTCTCCCGGGTCGTGGCGGTCGGCTTCAATGAGCGTAACGCCCTCGGACTGTTCCCTGCTGTTTCTGTTAAGAACAAACACCTCCCAGCCACGCGAAACGTAATATTCCGCAATATAGCGGCTGACAAAAACCGTGCCGCCCGTCACAAGTATCTTTGGCATACCGAGCCTCCTGCAAATTCAAGCTTCTCCGTCCTCTCAATTATACCACGCTCTCGCTGATTTTTCAATCGGGTGCTCAAAATATTCCAAAAAAACGGAGGCAAATGCCTCCGTTTTTTTATTAAAAGATTCCTCTGTTGTATTTTATCATGGCATAGAAGCTCATCACAATGCCCACCGCGAGCCCCGCGAACATGACACCAAGCCCGACGAACATGTAAAAATTACTATTCATCAGATCAGCCACGATGGTAAGCCCTCCGAAGGCTATGAGCGAAGCGCCGATTATTATAGTACCAAGCCCCACAAGTCTGCCGAAAGGAAGTCTGTCCTCCTCACTTACGCGGTTTCTGTGGTAGGAATGTATCGAGGATATGTTTCCTCTCATATTCAAAGCCCCCAAAACGATGCATATAACACCTACAATTATTGAACCGAACATAATTTCTCCTTACAAAAGATTTTTCGTCTCAGCCCTCTCTTTTTCGCAAAGACCGAGAAAATATTCAAAGACCTTCGAGCCGTCGTATTCGTCAGAAAAATCCGGGCAGTAAAGCGCATCGGCCTCGCCGCCGCACGCCTTGACGGCATCAACGTAAAACTCCATTTTGGCTTTCGCCGAAAGCAATGTCTTCAACCTTTTTTCGCTTCCATTTCAATTCACTCCGTGTCGGAAATTTACTTTTCTCCCTTATCCTCAAGATAATAGGATGCCTCGGAATCGGCGGTGGACAGAGCAAACGCCAACGGGAACATCTCAAACGCCGCACCGACATTCATCTTATCCTCACTGCCCGAAAAGCCCATATGATAACGGATGGCAAACGCCTCGTCGCGTGTCAGACGCATGAAGCCCGAGATAATATAGACAGACTTCTCGCCGTGACCGTAGGGCAGCTTATCCTCAATGGTATATGTGGGCACCGAGCGCCACACGCCGTTCTCGTCCTTTACGTTTCTCGTGCCGGGCTTATAGAAATTCATCTTGCAGATATCGTGCAAAAGTGCCACGATCGCCACCGATTCCTCGCTGTAATCCATGCCGTAAAGCTCTTTTGCGCGCGGGCGGTCAAGGTAATCGCAAAGGCACTCGTAAACGTTCAGCGAGTGCTCGCAAAGACCGCCGGGATAAGAGCCGTGAAAGCGGGTGCTGGCAGGCGCGACAAAAAAATCGCTTGCACTTGACAGCAGGTAATCCAGCAGCTTATCTGCTCCCTCGCGCTTTATCTTCTCTCTGTATATGTTGACAAATTTTTCTCTGAAATCAATCTCACTCATTTTTGCGACCTCACTTTCTCTATTTATATTTTACCAAATCAGCATAGGCTTGTCAAGTCTTGAAATAAAAGCAAACCGCCCTGTAGAGCCACAGAGCGGTTTTATTATCTTATTATCCCCAGACCTTAGCCTCGCCATCAACATAATGCCAATAGTTACCCACGTCCGCGGGCTTCTCTTCCGAGTAAAAATACTGCGCGGCAGCGCTCAGGGGTCCGTTGCCGTAATCAAGAGTGATGCGCGACCATTCTTCTTCAGTTCCCTCGAAAAGAACGCGGTTCAAGCCCGTCGAAGCAAAGCATTGCATACCGATCTTCTCCACTCCTACAGGAATAACGATGCTCGTAAGACTGCCGCAGGAGAAGAACGTACCCGTTCCTATGGTTGAAACACCCGCAGGAATATTTATGCTTTTGAGCTTGCCGCACTCGTAGAACGTATGCGTTCCCATGCTCGTCACGCTGTCGGGAAGAGTTATGCTCACGAGCTTCGAGCAATTGGCAAACGCATAATTTCCGATGCTCAAAACTCCGTTCGGAACCTTGATCGACGTTATTTTTCTCTCACCCGAAAACGCTCTTTTCGCAATACCCTCAACTGCATATCCCGATATCACGGGGGAGATG
>CAZISP010000252.1:0-2942 GCA_964541955.1 uncultured Lachnospiraceae bacterium | reverse complement strand
TTGACGGTGGATATGGCACTGGGCTGTTCCACCAACTCCATGCTCCACCTGCCCGCCATCGCCCACGAGTGCGGAGTGGAGCTGAACCTTGATATCGCCAATGAGATCAGCGAAAAAACGCCAAATCTCTGCCATTTAGCCCCTGCGGGTCGCACTTATATGGAAGATCTGAACGAGGCGGGCGGCGTTTATGCGGTCATGAACGAGCTGACCAAAAAGGGATTGCTCAATACAGACTGCATGACCGTCACAGGTAAGACCATCGGTGAAAACATCGCGGGTTGCGTCAATCTTGACCACGAGATTATCCGCCCTGTTGAGAATCCTTACAGCGAGACCGGCGGTATAGCCGTGCTCAAGGGAAATCTTGCACCCGAGGGCAGTGTTGTCAAGCGTTCAGCCGTTCTCCCCGAAATGCTTGTACACGAGGGCCCCGCAAAGGTATTCGACTCGGAGGAAGAAGCACAGGCGGCAATAAACGGCGGCAAAATAGTTGCGGGCGACGTTGTGGTCATTCGCTACGAGGGACCTCGAGGGGGTCCCGGTATGCGCGAAATGCTGAACCCCACCTCTGCCATTATGGGCATGGGGCTTGGAAACAGCGTAGCACTCATCACCGATGGACGCTTCAGCGGCGCGACAAGAGGCGCTTGCATCGGTCACGTCACCCCCGAGGCGGCTTCGGGCGGTATGATAGGCGTGGTCGAGGATGGTGACATCATCTCTGTCAACATCCCCGAAAACACCATTGAGCTCAAGGTCGATGCCGATGTTCTCGCCGAGCGTATGAAGAATTTTGTGCCCAAGAAAAAAGAGCTGACGGGCTATCTGAAACGCTATGCGGCTCTGGTTTCGGGCGGTGCGACGGGAGCGATTTTGAACTGATATGAATGAATTGAAAGAAAAGCTTGACACCCTTTGCATTTTCCGCAATTTACTTGATGATGCCGTTCTTTCGTCACTTCAATGTTATTTTGAAGAGCCCACCACCTCGGCATACGCTCGGTTTGTTGCCGCTCTTTACGAAGCAAACGGAGGAAACCTCGGAGAGCACGTAAAGGAGATCTGCACAAACAGCGAAAACGTATACGTCAAGACCTTAGGACAAGGCAAAACCGTCCCCAACTATATGTTCCAGACGCTTCTTGCAGAGCTTGATATTCTGCAGGAGGTGGCGGAGATCACAAGCGACGATCTTCGTGTCGAGCTTGATTTTCGGGACTTTTTACCCGGATATGCAACTACAAAGCTTCGTCTGAAGGACATTTATCTGCATCGCACGGAAAATATCGGCAAATACGGCTACGGGATCTATGCAAAGCACCGTATGTTCTACGTAAGCGAGGCGGGCGACATCCTACCTGTGCATAATCCCGACAAAACGGAGCTTTCGCAGCTCATTGATTACGAGCGCGAGAGGAAGATAGTTCTGGATAACACCAAAGCACTGCTCCGCGGCAAGCCCGCGGCAAATATTCTGCTCACGGGAGACGCGGGAACGGGAAAATCCTCCACGATAAAGGCCGTAGCAAACGAGCTTTGGAGCGAAGGGCTTCGCATAGTCGAGGTTCGCAAGGATCAGCTTCGCGTGATACCGAAGATCTTGGACGAGCTGTCGGAAAATCCGCTGAAATTCGTGCTGTTTATCGACGATCTATCCTTTTTGAAGGACGATGACAATTTCAACGCCCTCAAGGGCGTGCTTGAGGGCTCGGTGACGGCAAAATCCAAAAATGTGGTTATCTATGCCACAAGCAACCGCCGTCATATCATTAAGGAAAGCTTCTCCGATCGCTGTGGCGACGACGTTCACCGCAACGACACAATGCAGGAGTTTATTTCCCTTTCCGAACGCTTCGGTATTCACGTAACCTTCTCAAAGCCCACAAAGGAAATATATCTCGGCATAGTCCATCATTTGGCTGATGAAAACGGGATAGCTATGGAAAAGCACGAGCTCGACCTTCTTGCCGAGCGCTTTGCCCTTGAACGCGGCTCAAGAAGCGCACGCCTGGCTCAACAGTTTATTGACGGTTTATTATCGAGGTGACGAAATGTATTTTGATGATATTGAGATCGGAATGACCGCAGAGACAGCCCCTGCCCTTATCGAAAAAAAGAAAATGCTCGATTTTGCGCGCCTTTATGACAACATTCCTCTTCACACCGACGAGGAATACGCAAAAAAGACCCACTTCGGGGAACTTATTGCCCCGGGGGTCATGTCATTTATGTCTGTTTGGGCAAAATACCTGGAAAAAGACTTCTTTAGCACGGAGCTTCTCGCAGGCAAATCCACCAAAATCGAATGGATAAGACCCGTTTTTGCCGAAGACGTGCTTACAGGCACGGCAACCGTTACAAACCTTGTGAAACGAAATGAAAAAAACGGGCTCGTTGAGGTCACGATCAAGGCGTATAATCAAAAAAACGAGCTTGTACTGACAGACGTCACCGAGGCGATTGTCAAGTGCAGACCCAAGGATTGATTTTTCGCGCTTACGAAACAAAAAAATGCGTCTTCTCACGGAAGACGCATTTTTTTCGTTTTTTTATTCAGCCTCGCTGAACTGATCCTTGCCTACGCCGCACAGAGGACACTCAAAATCCTCGGGAATATCCTCCCACTTTGTGCCCGCAGCGATTCCGTTATCGGGATCTCCAACTGCTTCATCGTAAACATAACCGCATACATCGCAAACGTATTTCATTTTTATATTCTCCTTTGTGTTTTATTTGGTTTACGCTTTTATTATAGCCTCAATTTATGAACATTTCTGTGATTTGATCACAAAAAAACAAAAACTTCTTTCACCCTTCTCTTTTTCGTCATTTTGTACAAATTTGGTTTTGATAAATACTTAACAATTATTGACATTGGTGTTAAAATATGATATTATATAATAGTTTATTAAGACTTTTTGTACCTTTTTACAAAAGCT
>CAZISP010000251.1:0-2982 GCA_964541955.1 uncultured Lachnospiraceae bacterium | reverse complement strand
GCTGTCGTCGGTATCGAGGTCGGGCTCGTTCCAAATTTCCCAATATTTGATACCAAGCTCAAATCCGTCTGCCCAACCGTAATTGTAGTGAAGAATGATATGCTCGCATATCCTTGCCCACTTGTGAAAATCCTTTGGAGGCAGGGTTCCGTGCTTTTTTATCTGATGCTCTATGTTCTGACCGAGACGGAAGAAGGTCTCCGTTCCCGCATCGAGGGTGCAGAGAATCGACTCGTCTGTGCAAGCGAAATCATAGGACTGTGGATCGTTTTCATCGGCATTAAAGTCGGGAAAAATCCTGGTGATATCGTGGCTGAAAGGCCCGCCGTAGATTCCCAGAACTCCGCTGTCGTGATTTCTGGAATAAGGGATCCTCGCCGCCTTGTAAGCCTCAAAATTACTTCTGACCTGGTCGTACACGTGCCGTTTGTGCCAGGGACCGCCGTTTGTGGCGTTAAGGACCTTGAAAGCACCCTGCCCTTTTGCTGTATCAAATTTCAAAACGTTCATTTTCTTTTCCTCCGATTTTCTATGCAGTTATTTTTGCAACTTATGAAGAGGCGCTATGACCTTTCTCATATATATAACGAGAGCTATGGTGGCGACAAAGGACAGAACCGAAAGCACCTGCTGTGCGTAAAGTGTCACCCCGAAAACGTGAAATCCGCCCGCAGCCTGTATTTTCCCAAGTATAAAGCCCGAAAGGAGAGCCGTGAAGAAGCCGAGAATACCGCCGAGAGCATTTTTTACTCCCATCGCCACCGCACGGTCATCGGGGGATACGTAATCGTAGATAAGATTGATAACTCCGCTGTTGATTCCCGCCATAGAAAAGGCGTGAAGGCAGATATAGACAAGATAAAGCCACCTGGTCTGCGGCGACGTAAACGCCACGGAAAGAAATGCCACAGCCACCACCGCAAAGGAAAGGGTCATAGAGGTAGCAAAGGAATATTTGTCGGCAAGCCGCCCAAGGAAAGGCGAGGCGATTATCCTGAAAACAGAGCCGACGGTGGTGATAGCGGCGATGACTGTAAAGCTGAACGCCAGCTCCTGCCGCATATAGGACGCATGGAAGGATACCGACAGCGCCGACGCAAAATTCCACATAACGCCCACGCCAACCACACGAATAAATTCCTTGTTGCGAGCCATGCGGGAAATGGCATCTCTTACCGACGGACGGGACACAGGGGTTTCCTGCTTTTCACTTGACACTAACAAGGTCAAAGTATGTATCGCCGTCATTGCCGCAAGCGCCACAGCGCATATGATATAGTACGGTCTTGTGGGCATGCCGCTACTGTCACGGAAGGTGTCGGCAACAGCGCCGAAAACAAGAGAGACGGCTATTCCGCCCGCCAATGATATCATTTCCTTGACTGCGGTGAACTGACCCCGCTTCTCGTTTTGCACCGAGCCCATGAGCCAGGTTATCTTGGCGGGATTTATGGCGTTGTTGATAATATGTCCGCCGAACAGGAGAACCATGAAAACCACCGTTTTGACGGCAGTCGGAACGTTAAATATAGGCAACAGATACAAAAGCACGAAGCACAACTGATTTATCAGATGCCCCGCCGTGACGATACGCTTACGTTTGCGCCCAACGAGGACAACCGCAAAAAGCTGCGCGCCGCAGGTGAAGGTGGCAACGGTTGAGATTATGCCCTGGAGAGCGTCCGAAAAGCCCAGCGAGTCAAGAATATAGCCAAGCATGGTTCCCGTGACGAACAGGGAGATAAAATATTCAAATCCTGCCTCGATTATATAGGCAATTCTCGTAGTCTTGTCCGAATCTCTCATTTTTTCGCCTTTCTGTTTGTTCTCAGGGTCATTTTAGCACAGGAAAGACAGACGCGCAATAGAATTTCTTACGAAAAGTTTTCGTAAATTCCTTGACCTCGGCCACAAGATGTGCTAAAATGTATCAAAACAGATTTTCGGGAGGCATCATGACTCTTACAAGACTTGCGCAAATGGCAAACACGTCCGTGGCAACGGTCTCAAAGGCATTTTCGGGCAGCCGCGAGATAAGCGAGGAAACAAAAGAACGAATATTCAGCCTGGCAAAAGAGCTGGGATGCTTTGATAAATATTATAAAGCGCCCCGAAGTCGCCCCCTGATCGCTCTTATGCCTCCCGAGCCTGAGAGCGAATATTACGGGCGCGAAATCGGACTTATCGAGCGTGCTCTCAGCCAAAAGGGCGCGGACACCATAATAGCCTTCACACGGTTTGACCGTGAGCAGGAGGCAAGGCTGTTCCGCGAGCTTGCCTACGGAATGAAGGTGGACGGGATCATACTGTGGGGGCAAGGCACGAAAATAAAGAACCCGGACGAGCTACCCCTGGTGGTCATATCGAGCAGCAAGCAACTGCCCTCAAACTCGGACGTCGTGAGGATTGATTTGGAAAGCGCAATACTCAATCTTACGAGCATCATCAAGGACTACGGACACATCGAAGTGGGCTTTATCGGAGAACGGCTGACCATGGGCAAGGAACAGAAGTTCAAGAGCGCGCTGCGCCGCACGGGACTTCCTGTTCACAACAAATATATCGCCGTTTCAACCGCCCGCTTTGCCGATGCGGGCGAGGACTGCATGAAGCAGTTGATAGACCGCAATGCGGTTCCGAGCGTTATCGTCGCGGCATACGATCAGATCGCATACGGTGCCATGAAATACGCAAGGGAGCACGGCTACAAGATTCCCGAGGACGTTTCATTTATCGGAATGGACGATATTTCCTCGGCACCCTACCTTGACACGTCGCTCAGCTCACTTCACACGGATTTCGAATCGGTCTGCCCGCAAATAGTCGACCTCATTTTCCGCCGCATGGAAAATCGGCATTACAGAGGCAGGGTCGAGATAAGCGTTCCCGTGCGGGTGAACGTGAGAGAATCATTGAAGCGTATAGAAAAATAAAATATTTACGCCGTCCTGCGGGAGCTCCTCGATCCGAATGCTCCGCGGG
>CAZISP010000250.1:0-2989 GCA_964541955.1 uncultured Lachnospiraceae bacterium | reverse complement strand
TGTGGAAAACTCTGTGGAAACTGTGTAAAACCTCGCCGTTTGGCGGTTACCCTCCGACCTTCGGCTGTGGAAAAGTGGAAAACTCTGTTCAAAACTTTTTTACCCTCAAATGAAAAATCGTCTTTTTGCACAAAAGGCGCAAAAAGTCCAAAATGAATAATATTCACCCCTGTGAAGCTCGCTTCACAGGGGTGAATTTGCAGATATCAAATCAAACGCCCGCAAGCGCCTGGATTTCCTTCACATCAACGTCACGGAGAGCTTTATCCTGCTCTACCGACAGCGCCGCCGCGATGCCCGCCGCCTCGCCGATAGCGATGCAGACCGACATTATGCGGAAATTGGAATGTGCCATGTGGCTTCCCGAAATATTTCTTCCGGAAAGGAGCAACCCTTCAACGTTTTTGGGAAGCAGACAGCCGTAGGGAATCGAATATTCTCCCTTCTGGGTGAACTTGTGCTGAACACCCGTCTTGTCAAGGCTTGCGCCCGTCAGATTGTGAACGTCAAAATTAAAATGTGCGCGGCGGACCACCCAGTTGTCGTAAAGCTTCGCCTCAAGTATGTCCTCTTTCGAGAGGGACTGAAGCCCCTCAAAGTGGCGGGTCTCCCTGATGCCCAGAAGTGACGCCGAACCCATGAGCCAGCAATTTTCGTATCCCGGAACGTAATCACGAAGGAATTTAACAATATGAGGAATCTGTGAGCGGCAGGTCATAAGAGCCTTCGTAACACTCTCGGCGTCGGTGCCGTCAACCTCAATAGCGTTCGTCATGTTGCAGACGATGGTGCCGGGAGTGTTATTTCTGTAAAGAAGCACGTGTCCCGCAGGGTGAGGCAAAAGCTCCTTTGCCAACGCCTGAAGCTCGCCCTTTTCGGTAGGCACGAGCGTTTCAAAGGACCCGGGAATCACCGCGTCGGGAGCAACGCCGCCCACCTTGAACATAATGGTCGCGGGCTGCATTCTGCCGTCCGTTTCACGTCCCTTGATGTATGGAACGCCCGCATATGCCGCCACGTCGCCGTCGCCCGTGGAGTCAATCACGCGCTTCGCTTCAATATATCCCCTGCCCGATTTGTTCTCCACCGTAACGCCCACGATTCTGCCGTTCTCAACGGTTGCGTCCACAGCCTTGGTGTAGAACAGTACGCGAATGCCCGCCTCCTGCATCATCCTGTCAAGGGCAATTTTCTGCACTTCGTGGTAGATGGTGTTTCTGCCGCAGTTTTTCTGAGCGCAGACGAAATCCATTTCTTTTTCAACCTCTTCGCAACGGTCGTATATCTCATTGAGGATCTTGCTCGAGGAGCTTCCTCCCCAATGGGACATCATGCCCGCCGTGGCAACACCGCCGATGCAATCGCCCATTTCGATGAGCATAACGCTCATACCGCGTCTTGCCGCCATGAGTGCGGCGCCGATGCCCGCAGGTCCCGCGCCTGCAACCAGCACGTCAACCGATGCGATAACAGGAATCTTTCTTGCGTTTTCTTCAATAAATTTCATATAGGTAATCCCCCTATTGACATTTTGTTGATTCAAGTATATAATGAAATTATCAAAGATTCCTTTAATATCAGCGCATGTTTTCTTTGAAATTCGGCAACAGGAGGACAACAATGCAGAGCGAGACCATTAAAGATATCACTTCATATATAGATTTTCTGCGGGAACAGGGCTTTTCCCTTACCCTCAGCTGCTTTAGTGAGGTCCTGCGTCCTTGCTATGAGACGTTGCTTCAATACGAGCCGCACCTGTGCCGCGTATGCACTCATTTGAAATCCTCGCCCGAAACAAGAGAAAGGTGCATTGCCAACAAGGACAGGCTGAACAGAAAAAATCCCCGTGAGGATTTATATTACTGTTGCTGGGCAGGGGTCGAAGAATTTGTATTCCCCGTTTTACAAGACGGCGAGCCCGTTTGCTGTATCAATCTGTCGGGCTACCGAGGGCGGCTTAAAATATCGAAAAAGCTATCCGAAAAGCTGTTTCGTCGGCTTGGCGCGGAATATGCGGAAAGCTACGGGGCTCTGTCCACCGCCGTTCCGACCGCATATGAGACCGAGCGGATAATAAATCCCCTCAAATACATGCTTCGCTCCCTTTACCGAAAGTGCTTGCGCGCCCCCGCCGAGGATGAGGGAACGTCAGAGGTCTACATCTCGACTCTGCGCTACATATACGACCACTATATGGAACGCATATCAGCCGAGGATATTGCGGCAGCGCTGAATTATTCCTCGTCGCACCTGCGGCACGTGTTCCTCAAAAAGGGCGGCAAGACCATATCGGACACTCTTACCTCCGTCCGACTTTCCGCCGCCGAGCAGCTGCTGTCGCAGAGCAGTCTGTCGGTCACGAGGATAGCCCTTGACTGCGGCTTCTGCGACGGAAACTATTTTTCAACGGTCTTCAAAAAACACAAGGGCGTGTCACCTAAGGAATACCGCGCCGCATATCGCGCAAAGCAGCCCCGATAAATAAAAAACCGCCTCTTGGCGGAATGGAGATAATAACATGGAAGAAAACAGATTCGAAAAATTCTACGGCGAGACCTTCCCTTTCTGGAACGGGCTTCCCGAAGCAGATAAAAGGTTTGTCTGCGACAACTCTCACGAGCTCAGCTACAAAAAGGGCACTCACATTCACGACGGAAGCGAGTGCTCGGGCGTTTTCATGGTGCAAAGCGGCTGTCTGCGAATTTATATCATGTCGGACGAAGGCAAGGATATCACCCTCTACCGTCTGCACCCGGGCGACATGTGCATGCTGGCGGCGTCCTGCGTAATTCAAGCTATCACCTTTGACGTGTTCATCGACGCCGAGGAGGACAGCCGATGCTTTGTCATTTCGGGCCCAGCCTTTGCATCCCTTTCCGAGCGTGATCGGGATGTGAAGATATTCGCCCTTGAGACCGCCGTAAGCCGCTTCTCGGATGTTATGTGGGTCATGCAGCAGATACTTTTCATGAGCATGGACCGCCGCCTC
>CAZISP010000249.1:0-3003 GCA_964541955.1 uncultured Lachnospiraceae bacterium | reverse complement strand
CCAATCAACAATATCGATACAGCATCATATTAAACAGTCCGGAGAGGAAAGTCAAGGCAAAAGGCAATGTTTTAAAATATTGTTACAAATCCGTCTCTGTTTTTGACAATATTCGCAGCTCGGGATCAGAGCAGGGGGCGAAGGTAAGCGCCGGTGCTGCTGGCGGGGTTGGCGGCCACTTCTTCGGGGGTGCCGCAGGCGATCACGGAGCCGCCGTTGTCGCCGCCCCGGGGACCGAGATCGATGATGTAGTCGGCGGTTTTGATGACGTCAAGGTTGTGCTCGATGACGATCAGGGTGTTACCTGCGTCGCTCAGGCGGTGCAGTACCTCGTTGAGCATGGCGACATCGGCTACATGCAGGCCGGTGGTGGGTTCATCAAGGACATATAGGGTACGGCCGGTGGCCTTGCGGGAGAGCTCGGTGGCCAGCTTGATGCGCTGGGCTTCGCCGCCGGAGAGGGTATCGGAGGGCTGGCCGAGCTTTACATAGCCGAGGCCGACGTCCTTCATGGTCTGGAGCTTGGCGGCGATCTTCGGGATGGGGGCGAAGAAATCCAGGGCCTCGGAGACGGTCATATCCAGGACATCATAGATGTTCTTGCCCTTGTAGCGCACTTCGAGGGTTTCGCGGTTGTATTTCTGGCCATGGCAGACCTCGCAGGGGACATAGACATCGGAGAGGAACTGCATTTCGATCTTCAGGATGCCGTCGCCGGAGCAGGCCTCGCAGCGGCCGCCCTTTACGTTGAAGGAGAAGCGGTTGGCCTTGTAGCCGCGGGCCTTCGCATCCGGGGTGGAGGCGAACACATCGCGGATCATATCGAAGAGGCCGGTGTAGGTGGCGGGGTTGGATCGGGGCGTTCTGCCGATGGGGGACTGGTCGATCTGGATGACCTTGTCCAGCTGCTCCACGCCGAGGATGGCGTCGTGGTCGGCGGCGCGCAGGCGGGAACGGTTCAGCTGGCGGGACAGGGATTTATGCAGGATTTCATTGATGAGGGAGCTCTTGCCGCTGCCGGAAACGCCGGTGACGCAGCAGAGCACGCCCAGGGGAATATCCACATCGATGTTTTTGAGGTTATTGGCCCGCGCGCCCTTGATGCGCAGCCAGCCGCTGGGTTCGCGATGGCGGATGGGCAGAGGAACTTTCTTCCGGCCGGAGAGGTAGGCGCCGGTGATGGAGTTTTCATTCGCCATAACCTCCTCCGGTGTGCCGGCAGCCACGACGCGGCCGCCGTTTATGCCCGCGCCGGGGCCGATGTCCACGATATAATCGGCGGCGAGCATGGTGTCGGAATCGTGCTCGACGACGATCAGGGTATTGCCGAGATCCCGCAGGTGCTTGAGGGTGCCGAGGAGCTTTTCATTGTCGGACTGGTGGAGGCCGATGGAGGGCTCGTCCAGGATGTAGAGCACGCCGGTGAGGCCGGAGCCGATCTGGGTGGCAAGGCGGATGCGCTGGGCTTCGCCGCCGGAGAGGGTGCCGGCGCTGCGGGAGAGGGTGAGGTAATCGAGACCGACGTCCAGAAGGAAGTCCAGCCGCGCGCCGATTTCCTTCATCAGCTGGCGGGCGATGAGCTGTTCCGTTTCGGTGAGGCGCAGTTCATCCAGGAACTTCCGGGCATTGGAGATGGACATGGCTGCGACCTGCTGGATGTTTTTATCCCCGATGGTTACGCTGAGGGCCTCCCGGCGCAGGCGCAGGCCGCCGCAGTCCGGGCAGGGCACATTGGCCATGTATTCCTCGTAGACGTTTTTCATGCTGTCGGAGGTGGTTTCCCGATAGCGGCGCTCGAGGTTGGTGATCACGCCCTCGAAGGGCACGTTGAAGGAGCCGGAGCCGCTGGCACGTTCATATTCCACGCGGATCTTCTGGCCGCGGGTGCCGTAGAGAACGATATTCATGATCTCTTCCGGAAGATCGGCTACCGGGGAGTCGAGGGAGAATTTATAGGCGTCCGCAAGGCCGCGCAGGTAGCTGGCGGCCATGGAGCCGGGCTCCGAGGTATTCCAGCCGGTGACCTTGATCGCGCCTTCGTTGAAGGATTTGCTGCGGTCGGGGATGATGATGTCGGGATCCATCTTCAGAAGAACGCCGAGACCCGAGCAGCAGGGGCACGCGCCATAGGGATTGTTGAAGGAGAAGAGCCGGGGCTCCAGCGCCTCGATGGAGACGCCGCAGTCCGGGCAGGCGTAGTTCTGGGAGTACATGGTTTCCTCGCCGGATTCCAGCTGGTGCACGATTACCAGGCCGCCGCCGAGGTTCAGCGCGGTCTCCAGGGAATCGGTGAGGCGCTGCTGGAGGTCGGGGCGGATGATAATGCGGTCGACCACCACTTCGATGGTGTGCTTCTTGGTTTTGGCCAGCTTCGGCGGATCGGAGAGCTCGATGATTTCGCCGTCGACGCGGGCACGCACATAGCCGCGCTTGAGCATATCCTCGAGGAGCTTGGTGTGCTCGCCCTTCCTGCCGCGCACGACGGGGGCCATCAGCATCAGCTTCGTGCGCTCCGGAAGGGCGGTGATCTGGTCGATGATCTGGTCCACAGTCTGGCGCTGGATAACCCTGCCGCACTCCGGGCAATGGGGCGTGCCGACGCGGGCGTACATGAGGCGCAGGTGATCATAAATTTCCGTAACGGTGCCCACGGTGGAGCGGGGGTTGCGGCTGGTGGTCTTTTGGTCGATGGAGATGGCGGGAGAGAGGCCCTGGATCTGGTCTACGTCCGGCTTGTCCATCTGGCCCAGGAACTGCCGGGCATAGCTGGACAGGGATTCCACATAGCGCCGCTGGCCTTCGGCGTAAATCGTATCGAAGGCGAGGGAAGATTTGCCCGAGCCGGACAGCCCGGTCATGACGATCAGCTTGTTGCGGGGCAGATCGATATCGATGCTCTTTAAATTGTGCTGGCGTGCGCCGCGAATGATGATTTTATCGTTTGCCATGGAAGTACTCCTGTTGGGGATAAAAGATTACACCTCATCAGTCACCTTCGGTGAC
>CAZISP010000248.1:0-3016 GCA_964541955.1 uncultured Lachnospiraceae bacterium | reverse complement strand
GCTGCTGGTATGAATAGGCGTCTCTTCCGTGAAGAAAAGGTCGGGACGGTCAAGGGGAAGGTCACCGTACACTTCGTCGGTTGAGACTTGGTGATAACGGGTGATGCCGTACTTTCTGCAGGCGTCCATCATTACCTGGGTACCCAGGATATTGGTCTGCAAAAAGACCTCGGGATTCTCAATGGAACGGTCAACGTGGCTCTCGGCAGCAAAATTCACGACTATATCGGGCTTTTCCTCTTCAAAAAGCTGATAGATCCCAGCTCTGTCGCAAATATTTGTCTTTGAAAAACGGAAATTGGGATTTTTCATTGCCTCTTCCAGAGTGGATAGGTTTCCTGCATACGTCAGACAGTCCACGCAGACGATTCTGTAATCGGGATACTTTTTGAGCATATGATATATGAAATTCGAGCCGATAAAGCCGGCACCGCCGGTTACGATAATTGTCATTATTCTGTCTCCTTATTATAAACAAAGTTGCAGTCGCTGTCGTCAAGAAGGGGCGCGTTCATGTCCTTGGCGCTCAGATATTCCTCCTTGATCTCGCCCCAATCGATGCCGATGGTGGGGTCGTCAAAGCGGATCCCACGGTCGCATTCGCGGCTGTAAAGGTTGTCTACCTTGTAGCAAAATTCAACGTCGTCGGTCAAGGTCTTAAAGCCGTGACCAAAGCCCCGTGGGATAAGAAGCATTCTCTTGTTTTCGGCGGAAAGCTCTACTGCCACCCATTTTTTATAGGTGGGACTTCCACGGCGCAGATCCACTGCCACGTCCATAACGGCACCGCGTATTACGCGAACCAGCTTTGTCTGGCTCATGGGATCGTTCTGAAAGTGAACTCCTCTCAAAGCGCCCTTTTGTGCTGTGAAGGACTGATTGTCCTGAACAAAATCAAATTTCAGGCCTATTTCTTCAAAATTTTTTGTAGACCATGTTTCCATAAAGTATCCGCGATGATCTCCGAACACCTGGGGCTCGATTATGTAAACACCGGGAATGGCAGTTTCAATCTTTTTCATTTTTTATCCTCTCAATAGACAAATTTTCCTTCGGCAACGTTTTTGAGATGCTCGCCGTAAGGACTTTTTCCGTAGCGCTCGGCGGACTGCAAAAGCTTTTCTTTGTCGATCCAGCCGTTTTTATAAGCTATTTCTTCAGGTGCGGAGATCTTGATGCCCTGTCTCTTTTCAATCATCTGAACGAAATCCGCAGCTTCAAGAAGACTATCCATGGTTCCTGTATCAAGCCACGCAAATCCGCGTCCGAGAAGCTGAACATTAAGTCTTTCTTCCTTCAGATACATATCGTTGAGCGTTGTGATCTCCAGCTCTCCGCGAGGGGAGGGCTTTACGCTCTTTGCCATATCGGACACTCCCTTGGGGTAGAAGTAGAGACCTGTGATGCAGTAGTTGCTCTTTGGATTTGCGGGCTTTTCTTCAACTGAAAGAACCTTTCCGTTCTCGTCAAACTCCACGATGCCAAATCGCTCGGGATCGTTTACGTAGTAACCGAAAATGGTCGCCTTGCCATTCTGTGCGTTCTCTGCCGCACACCGAAGCAGCTTTCCAAATCCGTTTCCGTAGAAGATGTTGTCTCCAAGCACCATTGCGCCCGCCTCGCCACCGAGAAATTCTTCTCCGATGATAAATGCCTGTGCAAGACCGTCGGGACTGGGCTGGACCGCATAGGAAAGGGAAATACCGAACTGTGAACCGTCCCCGAGAAGTGCTTCAAAGCGAGGGGTGTCAACGGGAGTGGAAATGATCAGTATTTCGCGAATTCCCGCAAGCATGAGTGTAGAGAGCGGGTAATATATCATGGGTTTGTCGTAAACGGGTAAGAGCTGTTTTGACGTGACCATAGTCAGGGGATAAAGACGCGTTCCTGCGCCTCCTGCAAGAATGATACCTTTCATGATCTTGTCTCCGTTCTTTATAAATTAGCAGTACAGTTTTCCGAACTCGCGGATCTTTTCCACGACCTTCTCAATATCTGCCTGACTGAGGCTCTGGTGCATAGGCAGGCAGAGTGTGTTGTCTGCGGCGTAATCCGCGCCGGGGAAAATGCCGCTGACGCTGTATCCGGGCACTCTGTGGAGAGGATAGTAGCGGTACGTTGTGTAAATATCATTATCGCGCAGGAACTTTGCAAGCTGATCTCTCATGCCGTTCTTTGTCTGAACGTGGTAGAAATAGTAGCTGCTTGTGCAGCCTTCTTCCATGGGCAGGGGCAGATCCAACCATGCCATATCTTTAAGTCCTTCGTTGTAAAACTCGTGAACAGCGGCGCGCTTTGCCATGTAAGAGGGGAGCTTCTTATACTGTTCAAGGGCGATAGCGGCGGTGACGTCATTCATGATAGCGCGATGACCGAAGCAGGAGATATCAAATTCCCACCATTTCTGCGCTACGCTGTTTTCGTAGCCGCTCTTTGTCTGAAGGCCGAAATAGAGCCACTTTTCCGCGCGCTCACGAAGCTCGGGATCACGGAAGTGTAGCATTGCGCCGTCGCCGCAAACAAGTATCTTCATGGCATCAAAGGACCACATTCCCATGTCGCCAAAGGTGCCCAAAGCCTTGCCCTTGTAAGACGAGCAAACGCCTGCCGCGCAGTCCTCTATGACCTTGAGCTTGTATGTGTCCGCAAGGTCCATGATCTTATCCATGTCGCAAGCGATGCCGCCGAAGTGCAGCAGAAGGATTGCCTTGGTCTTGGGGGTGATCACGCGCTCGATATCCTCTGCGGTTGCGTTGAGGGAACGCTTGTCTACGTCGCACAGAACCATTTTTGAGCCGTTTGCGCAAACTGCGTTTCCTGCTCCGACAAAGCTTACAGTGGGCAGAATAACTTCGTCATCAGGCTTGATGTCACAAAGGTGCATAGAGGAGAACAAGCCCTCGCTGCAGCAGTTGGTGCTGAGCACTCTGTCCTTGGTAGAGCCCAGGTGCTCCGCATATGTAGCTTCGAATTCGCTGACGAGCTTTCCTTTGCCTATCCAATTGGAGGCAAAAAC
>CAZISP010000247.1:0-3028 GCA_964541955.1 uncultured Lachnospiraceae bacterium | reverse complement strand
TTGCCCTCCAAGAAAGAACAACACCGCATCGTCTCCATCCTCGACCAATTCGAGGCCAGCATTGCCAACCTCGAAGCCCAGTTGAAGGTGCGCGAAAAGCAATATGAATATTATAGGAATCAATTATTGACGTTTGAATAAAAGACAAATAAAGTATAAAACAGAGCGTTCTTTGAGTTATTTGGCAGATAAATTTGGGAAAAACGGGTAAAAGCGATATTTTTGCATCAAGAAAAAATATTGCTTATGCTACATACATCCATCATCTCACAAGAAAACAATGCCGTGACCGTAAGAATGAGCCGTCGCCGTTGGAATCACCTTCAGAAACTGGAGGAGTCGTACAAGGTGGCTGTTTCTATCCGCAAAGGGATGAAACAAGCAGAAAAAGCTCCGGCCCTCAGTGTGGAAGAAACCATGGAAATGCTGCGTGCTCTATGATGAAAGTCAGAGTCTCAGACGAATTCAAAACGGCCTATAAGCGACTGAAAAAGAAATACAGGTCGCTGGAGGCTGACTTTGGAGCCTTGTTGCTGTCCCTACAACAGGAGCCGATGCAAGGTGTGGAGATTCTTGAAGAAGTCAGAAAAATCAGAATGAACATCACCTCCAAGGGACGTGGCAAGAGTGGCGGTGCCCGAGTGATTGTGCGGGTGCGCATAGTGATGGATGAATTGCAATTGCTTTACATCTACGACAAAGCCGATTTTGAAAACGTAAGTGATGCATACGTGCGCGATATTTTGAAGCGAATGCCTTAAAAAATCGTTTTTCCTTTTTTTATTCTCCAATATATTCAATAGAGCGTTCATAACCAAAGTGAGATTATGACGCACTACAACATCATAGCCGAACAGGAGCACACCACCGTGATGGCCCACTACGAGGCCCTGCCACGTGAGGAGAGGGGCTATCAGAGAGAGGCGGAGCTGGAGGCGGCCTTCATCAAGCAACTGACCGAGCAGGGCTACGAACGGGTGAACATCACCACAGAGGCAGCCCTCATCGCCAACCTGCGCCGACAGATGGAGCGACTCAACGGCCTGACGCTCTCTGACAAGGAGTGGAAGCAGCTCTTCGAGCAGCACATTGCCTCACCACAAATGACCATCGAGGACAAGACGGAGCGCATACAGCGCACGGAGATAGTGAACATCACACGCGACAATGGGGAGTCGCAAAACATCAGGCTCATCGACAAACGGAATGTGCACAACAACCACGTGCAGGTGCTCAACCAATATGTGCCCGAAGGGGGCACGTATGCCAACCGCTATGATGTGACCATCCTCGTGAACGGCCTGCCCTTGGTGCATTGCGAGTTGAAGCGTCGCGGGGTGCCCTTGAAAGAGGCGTTCAACCAGATAAACCGCTACGAGAGGGATTCCTTCTGGGCAGGGTGCGGGCTGTACGACTATGTGCAAATCTTCCTCATCAGCAACGGGACAGAGACGAAATACTACAGCAACACCACCCGCTTTGCCCACGTGGCGGAGGTGAACAAGCAGAAACGACGCATCAAGACACAATCGCAATCGTTCGAGTTCACCAGCTACTGGGCCGATGCGGAAAACAACCTCATCCTCGACCTGCGCGACTTCACCCGCACCTTCCTGGCCAAGGGGGCTTTGCTCAACATCCTGACGAAGTATTGCGTGTTCACCGTGGACAAAAACCTGTTGGTGATGCGCCCCTATCAGATTGCGGCCACCGAGCGCATCCTGCGACGCATCCGCCAAGCCACCATGAACAAATGGCAAGGCACACTGAAAGCGGGCGGATACATCTGGCACACCACGGGAAGCGGAAAGACACTGACCTCGTTCAAGACGGCCCAACTGGCAAGCCAACTGGAGCATGTAGATAAGGTGCTGTTTGTGGTTGACCGCAAGGACCTCGACTATCAGACGATGAAGGAGTATGACAACTTTGAGAAAGGTTGCGCCAACTCAAACACCTCGTCTGGCATCCTGCAACGCCAGCTGAACGACCCGGCCGACGGGAAGAAAATCATCATCACCACCATCCAGAAACTCTCCACCCTGCTGAAAAAGGAGCGGGAGATAAAGTGTGCCGACGGCAATGTGGTGATGATATTCGACGAGTGTCACCGCTCGCAATTCGGCGACATGCACGTGATGATAACCAAGAAGTTCAAGCGGTATTATATCTTCCGCTTCACGGGCACACCCATCTTTGCGCAAAATGCCGGGACGGGCAGATATGCCAACCTGCGCACCACGGCACAAGCCTTTGGCGGAGAGCCCGACGAGCAGGGCAAGCCGACGCGCCCCCTGCACACCTACACCATCATCGATGCCATCCGCGACAAGAATGTGCTGCAATTCAAGGTAGATTACATCCAGACGGTGAAGATGAAGGACGATGTGGGCACCAAGCAGGTGTGGGGCATCGACACGGACGAGGCACTGGCCTCGCCCCAACGCATCACGAACAATGTGGCCTACATCCTCGAGCACTACGGGCAGAAGACGAAGCAGCACGAACGCTATGCCTATAGCGTGATTACCAATGTGGTGGAGGTGGCCAAGAACAACAAGACACAAGAGGAGAAGCGGAAAAACCAGTTGGGAGGCTTCAACTCCA
The DNA here is from genome assembly GCA_964541955.1 of uncultured Lachnospiraceae bacterium. Taxonomy (GTDB): domain Bacteria; phylum Bacillota; class Clostridia; order Oscillospirales; family CAG-272; genus SIG710. The sequence goes on along the minus strand of CAZISP010000247.1, from coordinate 421 downwards.
TCCTGTGCACCGACTCCATCCCCTCGGCCATCAAATATTACAAGGAGTTCAAGAAGCAACAGGAGGCGAAGCCCGAAGGACAACGCCTGCGCATAGCCACCATCTTCACCTACTCGGCCAACGAGGCGGAGGATGAAAACGGATTGCCACCCGACGAAGACCCGGGCAACACGGAGGGGCTGGACGCCACGAGCCGCGAATTTCTGGAGAGTGCGCTGGCCGACTACAACGGCTACTTCGGCACCAAATACACCACCGAGGGAGAGAGCTTCCAAAACTACTACAAAGACCTGTCGCTGCGGATGAAGAACCGCGAGGTGGATCTGCTCATCGTGGTGAGCATGTTCTTGACGGGCTTTGATGCCAAGACGCTGAATACGCTTTGGGTCGATAAGAACCTGAAGATGCATGGCCTGATCCA
>CAZISP010000246.1:0-3035 GCA_964541955.1 uncultured Lachnospiraceae bacterium | reverse complement strand
CTCTGCTTCTTATTTTGGCTTCGGTTATTCTCTGGTATATGGGCTACAACGCCATCACAAGCAAATACTCGATCTACGCATCGAAAATTCTCGAAAAAGACTACAATCTGACAATGATAATCGCCCAGGCGGCGGCCATCGCGGCATATTTCCCTGCGGGCATCATCGCATCTAAGTTCGGACGCAAAAAGACTATTCTTGCGGGTGTCGCAATACTGGGCGCGGCATTCGGGATCGCGGGGTTTATGTCGGCCTCCAGCCCCACCGTCGTGATGAACATCCTGTTCGTCATGTGCGGCATAGGTTGGGCAACGATAAACGTAAACTCCTTCCCCATGGTTGTTGAGCTTTCACGCGGCGGCAACGTGGGCAAGTATACGGGCTTCTACTACACCGCATCAATGGCGGCGCAGACCTTTACTCCCGTTTTCAGCGGATTCCTCATGGACAAGCTGGGCATGGAGATACTGTTCCCCTACTCTGCCGTCTGCGTCGGTCTTGCCTTTATCACCATGCTCCTGGTTCGACACGGCGACAGCCGTCCCGCAGCTTCAAACGACGTGCTTGAAAGCATAGGAGCCGACGACTGATGGGTAATCATTTTTATATTGTTATTGCGGTTGTTGCCGCGCTCGTTCTTTTGGCGGTATTTGCCATAGCTCCGAGGTCAGGCGCAAAAAAAAGAATGATGCCGTTTATGCGAGACTATGCCCACCGCGGGCTTCACGGTCACGGCATTCCCGAAAATTCGATTTCCGCCTTCGGACGCGCCGTTGAAAAGGGCGTGGGAATTGAGCTTGACGTTCAGCTTACAAAGGACGGCGAGGTGGTAGTTTTCCACGATTACACCACCGAGAGAATGACCGGTGTTGAAGGCAAGGTGGCAGAGATGACCCTTGACGAGCTTCAGTGCCTGAATCTTGCGGAAACGGACGAAAAAATTCCGCTTTTTTCAGAGGTTTTGGAGCTTATTGACGGAAAGATACCGATACTCATTGAGCTCAAGGGCGAAAGCTCAAGCACCGAGCTTTGCGGCAAGCTTTGTCGGGTGCTTGAGGGATATAACGGCGACTATATCGTCGAGAGCTTCAATCCCCTGCTCCTACGCGCATTCGCAAAGCTTCGCCCCGACGTTCCCCGCGGAATTCTTTCCGCAAATCTCACGAAAACGAAAGGGGCTTTGGGATTTGCCTTAAAAAACCTGCTCTTGAATTTTCTCTGCCGCGTGGATTTCGTTGCCTATGATTTCTCCGACAAATTCCCTCTCACCGCAAGGCTCTGCGTCAAGATGGGTGCGTGCAAGCTCTTGTGGACACCGAGAAACGACGGCGAAATAGCCGATTCAAGACCCCGTTGCGACGGTATAATTTTCGAGGAAAACACAAAATAAAAAATACAGGAGACCGACATGTTAAAAGAAGGATTAAGCTCAATAATTTTCGACAATGAAATAACCGTTTACTGGAACAGAATCAAGTCGCTTGGCGAGGACGATTTTTATCGGGTTTACGCAAACGGCGAGCTTCTCGCCAAAACGAAAAAGACCCATTTTGAAATCTTCAACTTGAAGTCCGAAACCGAATATAAGGTAAAGGTAGAGCTGGAAACAAAAGACGGCGTAACGCTTGTTGGCATGGGGTGCTACGTTACAAAGAAAAGCCCCGTCAAAATCGACGTCACAAAAGCGCCTTACAATGCAGTCGGTGACGGCGTGACGCTCAATACCTCCGCTCTGCAAAGAGTGCTTGACGACTGCCGCGCAGGGCAGGCTGTTTATTTCCCCGAGGGAATTTTTCTCACGGGCGCACTAAACGTACACAGCAACACCGAGATAATAGTTGATAAGGGTGCAACCATAAAGGGCTCGGAGAACAGCGAGGACTATCTGCCTCTTATCAAGAGCCGTTCCGAGGGTCTGAACATGATGTGCTTCCGTTCCCTTCTCAACATGGGCGAGCTTGACGAAAATTCGGGCTGCAACTGCGAGAACGTGGTCATCCGCGGCGGCGGCTCGGTCATGGGCGGCGGCAATCCTCTCCATGACGATATGCTGGCTCAGGGTTACGTTCGCACAAAGGATTACGTTGACAACCTGAGCGAGGAGGAATTGAGCGAATTCCAGTTCGGCGCAAAGACTATCGCGGGACGTCTGCGCGGCAGACTTGTAAACATCAGCAACACGAAAAACGTCATTTTCTCAAATATTCACTTCGCCAACGGTCCTTATTGGAACATCCACTTCATTTACAGCGACAGCGTCATCATGAAATCCTGCGAAATAAAGTCCGCGTTCATTCACAACGGCGACGGCTGGAATCCCGATTCCTCTACCAACTGCACCTGCTTTAACACCGACTTTGACTGCGGTGACAACTGCATAGCAATAAAGGCGGGCAGAAATCCCGACGGCAACAGAATCGGCAGACCCACCGAAAACATCAATATTTTCGACTGTCACGTAACCAGCGGCGGCGGTTTTGCCATCGGAAGCGAAATGAGCGGCGGTGTAAGCGACGTGACCATGTGGAACATCGACTGCGAATACGGTTCGGTGGGCTTCCAGTTCAAGACCACGAGAAAAAGAGGCGGCTACATAAAGCGCGTGCGAATGTACGACAGCATAGTTCCCTGCTTTAACATAAAAACTGCCCTCAACTACAACAACGACGGAGAGGGCGCAAAAACCCTGAGCCAAGTTGACGATTTCCTTTGCGAGAACTGCGTTATTACAGGCAAGCGGCACGAAAGAATCAATGCGGAGGGCGCACCTCAGTACAACAGCAGCACGGTACCCGCAATTGCAATTCTCGGATTTGACGACAGAGTTGATTTAATAGACAACGTCGTTATAAGAAACTGCACTGTAAGGCAGACCGAAGAGCTTGGACAAAGCATTCTCATAAATAATTTTAGCGGCGTTACCATAGAAAATCTCAAAGTGAAATGATTTACATAAAGATTTCCGCAACAAATGTCCATTCTTGCCTCCCTCCGGGAGGGAGGTGGCATTTTCGAAGAAAATGACGAAGGGAGCC
>CAZISP010000245.1:0-3039 GCA_964541955.1 uncultured Lachnospiraceae bacterium | reverse complement strand
CTGGAGTCCTTTATGTTCAGATAATTCTCCTCGCAGTATGCGATAATCGCGTCGGTGGGAGCGTCGAAGATAAGTGTGGAGGTCTTTGCGCCGGGCGTGATGTTACCGATAAATGTCCAAGCGGAGCTACCCATATGGATAGCCTGAACTCCGGAGCCTGCGAAGCTGAGCTTGAAGTTGGACTTCGCGCCTGCCAGCATAGCCTGACCCTCAACCTTATCCATACCTGTGATAAAGATCGTGGTGAGGTTTGCGTTATCGCTAAAGGTACCGGCAGCCTGAGAGATATCGGCTGTCATTTCGATATCCTTGAGATTGGTCATTCCCGATGCGAAAGTGGCGGTAAGCTTCTGGATCTTGGGACCGATAACAACGTGCTCGATCTCTTCCTTGTATGCAGACCAGCCTGCGCCGTCCTCACAGGTAGCGATAGAACCAACCTCGTTATAGCTGGAGGAGGTCTTTGCATAGAACTTCAGGGTCTTTGTATCCTGGAAATATGCCCACCAGTTGTTTGTATATGTGCTCTTCATGGAGCCGTATGCGGTAGCACCGGAGGTTGTGGGATCAAACTCTGTCCACGAGGGAGCCGTGGGAAGCTTTGTAATCTTGGGAGGAGCCGTAGGCTCGGTGTTCATATCAACAGCCTTAACGGTTGTGATATTGTTCTCCGCGAGGATAGCGTTGAGAGTTGCGATATCAGCCTCGTTTGCACACTGGATAATACAGCCCGCTGCAACATTGGCAAAAGCATCCGACTCGATCACAAGACCCGGGTCAACCGTGCCCTTAAGAGTGATGCAGCGCAACGACGAACAGCCTGAGAATGCATAAGACTCAATGAGCTTTAGGGTTACTTCCTCGGGGATGGTAACCTTGTAGAGGGCTTCTGCGTTCTGGAACATTCTCTTAGCAATGATACCGGTGTAGTTTCCGCCGAAATCATCGTTTGCCGCCTCGATGGCAGCGGGGCCCGCGACCCACTTGCCGTCCTGCTCAACAGCAGGAGTGTATGAGCCTGTGTACGTAACGGACTTGGGCATGATAACCTCTGTGATGGAAGCACAGCCGTAGAACATAGCGCCGTAGTACAAAGCAGCCTTGCTGTCATAAGTACCTGCAGCGGGCTTAAGATATGTAAAGCCGGTCATATCAACAACGCCCTCCGTGTAGGTTACGGGCGTGAACTTACCGGTCTCATCAAACGTACCGTGTCCCACGGTCGTAAGAGACTTCATGCCAACGAAAAGACCCGTATCGGACTTTGTGCCGCCGCTTCCGTATGCCGAAGTAGCAAGCTTAACGGTCTTTACGTGAGCAAAAGTCTGAAGAACGTAACCGCCGTTGTTGAACACGCCGGCGTTACGGAACTCGATGTGCTCTACAAGCTCGGAGTTGAGGGCGCCCCAGTAAACAAGATAGTATTTGTAGCCGGGAACGTTGCCCTTTGCCTCTCTCACAAGCCAGTCACCGTAGTTGCCCGTCCAGGAGGATTTTCCGACGAACACAAGGGTCTTTGTTTCCTTGTTCAGGTAGGCCTCGCCGCCGTTGACATAGTAAAGCTCGATGTCCTTACCGTCATCGTCTGCGGTCGCGGATTTTGAACCGATCTGCACCCAGCCGTTTGCGGGAGTGATATCGGAATATTCGGAAGGAGGTGTAAAGTCAGCCTTCTCTGCGGAGATCGTCAGCGCAAAAGCGGCAACCATTAAAACAACCAATCCGAAAATCACTGCGATCTTCTTAAAGTTTGTCTTCATAATTTTTATCCCTTTCGTGATAATTTTTTTGACAGAATCATAGTAAATTCCGTTAGCTTATTCTAACATTTTACGCATATTTTGTCAAGAGCAAATTCCCCGATTCGCCTTATTTTATAAGGAAATTGTAAGATTTAGACAAATGAGACCCATGCGTTTTGTATTATTCATTCAAATGAAATTTTCTTCCTGTATTTCGCCAACAAAAGCCCCCATTGCGGGCAGGGTGTAAATTTCGAAAAAAATAAGTTAAGAAATCCAAATACATTTTTCAAATTGCGTGATATACTGTGGGTAAAGAATAATGCAAAAGTTAAAAAATCACAAAAAGGAGAGTTTACATGAAAGAATTCAAGGTTGACGGTCACAAATCCAGTCTTTTGCCCGAGGGCTACGAGTTTGATTTGGTTTGGAGTGACGAATTTGACGGAAATGAGCTTGACCGCACAAAATGGGACTACCGAATGCACATGATGAACCGCCGCCACTACGCCTGGAGCGAAAACGGCGTTGAGCTTGACGGCAATAGTAACGCTGTGTTCAGAATCTTCGAGGAGGACGGCAGAATCGTGTCATCACAGCTTCAAACGGGCTACAATTACATGGATGCGCCCATAAAGGAGACCACCTGCTTTGGCGGTGAGCGGCTCCAGTGGAATCTCGGTAAGCTCCGCGACAATCTTTACACAAAAAAATACGGTTATTTTGAGTGCCGCTGCAGACTTCAGCAAATGGAGGGCTGGTGGAGCGCGTTCTGGGTACAGTCACCCATCATCGGCGCCTCAAACGACCCCTCAATGACGGGAACGGAGCTTGACATCATGGAATGCTTCTCCCCCGGAGAGATTGCGCCTCACAACGCTATCACAGGCGGCTACGGGCAGGATCTGGTTCAGCTTCGCGTGGGCGGCAGGCGCGGCGGCGACGCTCTTGACCCCGCAGCTTTCCACACCTTCGGAATGCTTTGGGACGAAAACGGCTATACATTCTACGTTGACGGCGAGGAGGACGGCCACATCGACCGATACGTCTCTCACATACCAGAGTTTATTTTGATTTCCACCGAGGTAAAGGGCTACAGAAAAGAGGGCAAAAACTACCGTCCCGCGGCTCTTGACGCCGCACGTGCGGGCGACACGTTCCTGGTTGACTACGTGAGAGTTTTTGATGTAAAATAACGAAAAAGCAAAAGAGCCCGACCGAATGGGCTGTACTCTTAAGGACAGTTTTGAGAGTACACTACCTGCCGACAAAAAACAGAAACCGCAGATTGATTTTC
>CAZISP010000244.1:0-3044 GCA_964541955.1 uncultured Lachnospiraceae bacterium | reverse complement strand
TATAGGCTCTCTCCGTCGTATGCCATGCGGAAGCGGGCATCGTCGCCAACGCTTTCCCACTTTGCGCTGTCAAGGTTGCATGCCATTGAGTATCTCTTGATGTCGTGATCGTCCTCGACACCTGCGTAATATTCGAGCGGAGGCAGTCCGTTCTCGATGCGCTGCTTGACCTCGACAAATTCTGTGTCAAGAAGTTCTTGCAGCTGTTCAATGCGGTCGGTCAGCTTCTCGGGGAAGAACTTGTAGCCCTCTGCCTCCGAGTGGTATCCAAGCCTGCCGTCGCCCTCGCAAAGGGGAATCATGGCACGGCTGTTTTCGATTTCCTGCTCCACAATTTCTCTCATGCGTGAGAGCAGGGCATGGGCATCGCCCTCGCCGCGGCCAAGCGCGTCTCGGAGGTTGTAAAATTCAAGAATATTGCGTGTCGAGGCAAACAGAAGCCCGATGGCGTCGGCGACCGAGCACTGCTCTGCGGCGTCCGCGCTGTCGTTTCCGAGAGAACGCATAATTTCAGCACCCTCGTTCCAGCCGCGGCTCATTCTGTCGGTCAGCTCGCAAGCTTCGGCAAGGGTATGACCGTTGAGCAGACATTCGCCTATGCGGTCACCGTCAACGGGGTCAACGCTCTGCCAGGTTCTGGGCAGAGGATAATTCTTGGGTTTAAGTGCTAACCTCCAGACCACGCTGTCGTGAGCGGGGCCGTAGTAGCTGAACATGATGTTGAGGGGGTAATTGCGGTATGCGGCTTCAAAGCACTTCCAAGCTTTTACAACGGCAGGGGCTTTTGTGTTACCCCAATAAATGCCGGCAAGACGGGTAAGAAAACGATCCTCGTCCGAAAAATCCTCAAAGGCAAGCTCTCCCGCCGCCTTGCTCATCATGGACGGATAGTTGCCGAAATACCAGCACTGCATAACGCCCTCAACGCCAAGCTCGTATGCCGCCTTGTATTTCTTGTAGATGTTGCCCGGAACGGGCACGTATGGAACGGATGCGATTTCGTGAGAGCAGCAGACCTGCATCTTGGCGAACATATGCTTGCCCTCTTTTTTTGCCTGCTCCGCCGTGAAGCGGAAGAGCTCGGAGGGACCCACGTATGAGAGCCAATAATCCTCGCCCTGGCGAAGCTCGCCAAGCTGTTCCTCATAGCCCATGTCGTCGAAATTCTGGCAGAGCATGGCGTCGCTCGGCGCGTGGCGCACGTAGTCGCTTATTTCTTCGCGCCAGTCGTAGCCTCTCGCCATTCTTGCGCGGGCGCCGTAGGTCCAGCTGACCACCTTGCAATCGGGGTTTACCTTTCTCATTCCCGAGCAAAGAGCCTCCACCGAGTCGGCAATAAGCTCGCCGTGACCCTTGCCCCCGCATCGAGGACATTTTGTGTAATCCGAGGACGAGCAGCTTGTGGGGCGCTCGCCGTAGGTTATGCTGATGAATCCCGCAAGCTTTGGCGCAAGCCTCATGAGCGTTTCGCCCGCTTCAAGACAATACGCCTTGCCCATTTCGCTGTTGACGCAAAGGGTCAGGTCGCCGTTGTATCCGGGCTGACCGCACATATCGGGATAATTTTTTGCTGTTTCGGGTGCGAGACCGCCGGGCTCGATGGCGAAAACGTACACGCCGATGCCGTAGCGGCGGCACTTTTCGATGACTCGGTTCAGCTTTGCTATGCGCGTCTCGTAGCCCTTTCCGTATTCGGTGATGATAGAGGAGGGAAGAATGTCCGAGAATCGGGTGTATATCCAGACGCCGTTTGCGCCGTCGTGCATGAGGCGGTTCAGATATTCCTCGGGGTAGTAGTCAACGTCGTCGCTGAGCTCGTCACCGAACTTTGGCGGACGATTTATGGGGCTGAAAAAGCACCTTGTGATGCGCGACGTGATGTGAGGCGCGCGCTTTACCGTGCAGGGCTCAAGAAACGCCCCCTCGCGGCGACGAAGCTCGTCCTCGATGTAAATAAGCGCGCGGCGTACTCCCTCGGTGTCATTTGCGGTGATCGTAATACCCTCGGGGGTGATTTCAATTATGTACGCTTCAAATTTCTCGGTCTCGCCCTTCTTTATTCTGATAGGGTACCGTCTGCCGCCGATTCCGTAGACGTCAAGAAAACGGGCGATGTCGTCGTATACCGTTTCAAGCAGTCCGTCGGGGTCGTCGGGATATTTTTCTGCAACGTAAAGCCCGACGGCGTCAAATTCACCGCTCTGCGCGGTTCGCTTTCCGTAAAAAACGGGAGCTTTTTCGTGAAGCGGACGGCGAAGCTCGTCGATGAACGAGAGCTTTGGCTGACGGTCGAAAAACGGGTCGATTTTAACTGTTCTTTTCATACTTTTGTCCTCTGCGATGCATGATAATTTGTGAGATTCGTTTCTGCTTTGCATTTTGGTCGGCATTTACTTATTTTTTGCTGTTTTGCCTTGCTTGCTGTTCGTGTAACTTTATACAGCATAATACTGCAGATGTCAATAGACTTTGCGGCTCCTTTTATGGACTTTCCGTGCGATTTGCGGACTTTTTATTCGGTGTCTTTTATCTCGCGGCGATAATCGGTCGGGGTCTTTTTGAAATGCGATTTGAAGAGCTTTGAAAAATACTGCACGTCCATTATGCCGCAATGGAGCGCCACGGTCTGTATCTGCAAAACGGTTGTTTGCAGAAGGTATGCGGCGTATTCCATACGCTTTTGCCGGGTGTATTCCGACAGCGTTTGCCCGGTCTCCTTTTTGAAAACCGTTGAAAGATATCCGAGGCTGACGCTTTGACTTTCGGCGAGCGTGCTCGGGGAAAGATCGGCGGAGAGGTCGGCATCTATTATAAGAATGGTGTTTTGCACGATGGGAGAAAACCCCTTCAAGGAATGGCGCCGCACCAGACGGCTGTACGTGCGGAACATCTCGTTCATCAAGGGAGCTCTGTCGGAAAGGGAGGTGAGATTTTCGATTTTTCTTGCAAAGTCCGACGAGACCTGATTGATGTGTATCGGGTGTACGCCGCCTCTTTCCGCCGCCTTTCGAAGAAGCGTGTTCATGATTATCATGTAGTTTTTT
>CAZISP010000243.1:2085-3059 GCA_964541955.1 uncultured Lachnospiraceae bacterium | reverse complement strand
AAGAGTTGGAAAAGTAAAAAAAGGAAAAGGGTAAGGCTGAGGAGCTTTGCCCTTTTTCAAAATTAGGAAGGATTGGAAAATAATGATAAAAAAAAGCTCACGTATGTCGTTTTTGCTGATTATTTTATAACTTTGCAAAAGTTATATATATGATACACGATGTTCTATAAACTGATAGAGAAAAAAAGAAATGAATGGTTGGACTCTTCGGATTGTACAATTCGGGAGTTACTACGATATATCACCGTGAAAAACAAAATGCGTGATGCTCAGATTGAGGCTATTAAAACGTATTTGTTTCTTAAAATTGCATGCGGTAATCGTTCTCTTTGGAAACTATTTATTGATGGTGTGTTTAATGACACCAATATCGGACAGGTGGAACTGACAGAGACCGCAAGGGAAATTTTTAAGACGAATAAAGCAGCGGTTGCACTCTTTCAATATTCACGCTTGACGGATAAGAATGGGAAGCAATTGGCACCAGAATTGGAATCTTATATCAAGCGTCATGCGGATGATATAGATTATGAAGATGTATTCCGAAGGATATTTTACGGAGTGGATTATACGGATTATCTTTTCAGCCTTCCAATGGGAGCAGGAAAGACTTATTTGATGGCTGCATTCATCTATTTGGACTTGTATTTTGCTCAGAATGAACCAAGCAATCCTGTTTTTGCACATAATTTTATGGTGTTTGCTCCTTCTGGTTTGAAGTCATCTATTGTTCCAAGTTTGAAGCATATAAAGGAATTTGACCCTTCGTGGATTATCCCAGAACCCACAGCAACACAATTGAGGAGACTGATAAAGTTTGAGATTCTGGATGAACAGAAAACGGCAAACAAGAGTAATCGCATCAAAAATCCCAATGCGCAGAAAATCAATAATCATCAACCTTTGGATGATTTGATGGGATTGGTAGCTATTACCAATGCAGAAAAAGTGATTCTTGACCGTGTTGACAAGAG
>CAZISP010000243.1:0-2075 GCA_964541955.1 uncultured Lachnospiraceae bacterium | reverse complement strand
GATGAAAATTATAAAATAAAATTAGCTAATGAATTACGCTCTATTATAGGTAAACTGCCCAATCTAGCTATTTATATTGATGAAGTGCATCATGCTGCGGACGGAGAAATCAAATTGCGCCAAGTGGTTACAGAATGGACTAAGGGACATACCTTTAACTCAGTGCTTGGTTTCTCAGGTACACCCTATTTGGACAAGGCTGAAGATGTTGTATTAGGTGATACATTCCATATTAGGAATACGGACTTGGCTAATGTGGTGTATTACTATCCATTGATTAGTGGTATTGGAAACTTCTTAAAGATACCTGATGTGAAGTTCGCAGATAGTGATACGGAAATGATTGTGAGCAATGGTGTGAAGGAGTTTTTGAATAAATACAAAGATTCTGTCTATCCCAATCACACGTGTGCCAAATTAGCCATCTATTGTGGACAGATAGAAACTTTGGAGGAGCAAATATATCCGCTCGTGGCAGAAATTGTTTCATCTTATAATTTGGAACCGACAAAGGTTATTCTGAAGTATCATGGAGGTAATAAGGTTTACCCTCAACCCGAAGGCTCTGAAATGGAGTTTGCCTCATTGGATACTTCTGTTTCACAAGTAAAGATTGTACTTTTAGTTCAAATCGGCAAAGAGGGATGGGACTGCAAGAGCCTTACAGGAGTAATTCTTCCTCAGAAAGGAGTGTGCCCTACCAACATGGTATTACAGACAAGTTGCCGTTGCCTGCGCCAAGTGCAAAAGTACAATGATGAATCAGCTTTAATATGGTTGAACAAGTTCAATGCAGATACATTGAACAAGCAATTGAAACAACAGCAAAACATTACATTGCAGGAATTCAACAGCAAGAAGAATCAACCAGTTCGATTGGTAGAGCGGTTTTCCCGAATGGATAAGATGCAGGTGCCTCCCATTGACTTTTATCAGTTGAAGGTTTCTTATCAGACATTGATTGTAGAGGATGATTTTGACATTTCCATGCGCTTGCAAGATGAAGCCTTGTTGCAGAAGTCAGCAATGAGTCTTATCCATCAGCAGGATATGGAGGGTCGTATAATAGGACTTTCAGAAGAAGAACAGGAAGATAACGTGCGCATATCATTCAATCATTGGTTACAACTGATAGTCAAAGAAGGATTCAATACCCTCTCTGTCGCAAATTTAAGGAAATACGTCAAGGAGTTAAATTCAATATTTAATCGGATTGTCGTTGAAAAAGATGGTGAATATTATTTCAATCACAGGTACGACCAATTGCAGATACGTTCATTGATTCGTCAGGCTTTTTTGCCGAAACGGACATTTGATACTAAAGAAGAGGTAATTCCAATCAAGGCCAATTTGTTACGCATCGAAAGCTTGGTAAGTCCAGTTGAAGCAACGGATGATAGGTATTATCCTTCGGATGAAGAGGTTAAGGAGATATTGGAGTGGGATAACAAGCCTGCACTCCCTGAATTGTCGGAGGAAGTTCTGAAAAAGTTAGAGGAGTTGAGTGCGTTGGGTATCGATACTTCTGCTTTAGCTCCCAAGAAAGATACGCATCCTGAACGGGAAAAGACTTATCATTATTTGCCTTATCATTTTGATAGTGGATTTGAAATTAAATATTTTAAGGACTCTATCCTTCCACTCATTAAAGACAAAAAATTGGAAGTATATTTCAATGGTGATGACACATTGACTGATTTCAAGATTGACTGTTTCCGTCAAAAAGGGGAGGCTTGGCAATACATCGGCAAGTATGTGCCTGATTTCCTTTTGATAAGTCGCAACGCAGACAATGAGATTCACAAAGTAATCATCATAGAAACAAAGGGTGAGGGATTTGCTGCAAAGTTCACCGAAAAGAAAGAGTTCATGAAAACTTTCATTCAAAAGAACAACGAGAAGTTTGGCTATCCACGTTTTGATTTCCTTTATCTGGAAGAAACTTTGTCAAAAGAAGAACGTGAGAGACGAACCCTTGAAGCGATCGAAACCTTTTTTATTAATTGATAAATACATATAGCTATATGGCCATTAAATACATACCTTATTTTCCGAATACATTAGAGGGACAAGCC
>CAZISP010000242.1:0-3060 GCA_964541955.1 uncultured Lachnospiraceae bacterium | reverse complement strand
AACAACCCCTCAGTCAGCCTGGCGGCTGACAGCTCCCCTTACACAGGGGAGCCTTCAGAACGATATCGTTTTTAGGAAAGAACAATGTCAATCGGAATATCTTTTTGAATCGAATACGTCTTTTCTCTCTCCGCCGCGCAAAAAATTTTGCCCCCTGCTCTATTGTGACATTTTTTTCGGCTCGGCGGTGATAAAATAAGCAAAAAAGGAAGTGAGAAAATGAACAGCGGATTTTTATACACACATCAATACTGCACCGACATGGGCACGCTGACGGTGAGGCTGCTAGGCGAGATCGACCACCACAGCGCGTCGGTCTTGCGGCGGGAGCTGGACGAGCTTATCTGCTCGCACCGCCCCAAAAAGCTCTTGCTCGACCTCTCCGCCGTTGATTTTATGGACAGCTCGGGTCTGGGGCTGATCATGGGAAGATACACTCTGCTTGACGGGCTGGGAGGCGAGACCGTTCTTTTGAACCCCACCGAGAGAATCCGCAAAATTCTCGATCTTGCGGGATTTGGGCGGATATGTCGTGTGGAGGTCGTAAAAAGAAGCAAAGGAAAGGAAGGTGAATGCAATGGCTGACACGAAAAAGCCCGCGCTCATAAACGAGCTGAAAATGAAAATTCCCTCTCTGTCCGTCAATGAATCGGCGGCAAGGTCGATGGTGGCGGCGTTCGTGGCGCAAACGAACCCCACACTCGGGGAAGTGGCAGACATAAAATGCGTGATTTCCGAGGCAGTCACCAACTGCATCGTTCACGCGTACCCCGGAGTCACGGGAAGCATCTACATAACCGCAGGAATTTACAGCGACCGAAGCATAAAGCTTGAGATCAGAGACCGAGGCCGTGGAATAAGCGACGTAAAACAGGCGCGCCAACCCCTTTTCACCACCTCTCCCGAGACCGAGCGAAGCGGCATGGGCTTCACCGTCATGGAGAGCTTCACCGACAAAATGCGGGTGAGGAGCACGGTGGGCAAGGGAACCGCGGTCACGCTTTGGAAGAAGCTGGAGGATTTCAGTCTGTCCTGCAAGTAGCGTGAAAGGAAGCCGTCACAGGCTCTAAGCTCAGCTGTTTCACGCAGGAAATCTTGTCGCCGCAAAGCGACGAAATGGAGATTAAATGGAGATCACAAGCGAAAAATATGCAGAGAACGCAGAGCTTTTAGCCCGCGCCGCCAAGGGAGACGAGAGTGCCACAGAGGAGTTGATAAAGCTGAACGCAGGGCTGGTGCGAAGCATCGCCGTGCGCTTCAGAGACCGAGGGGTGGAGACAGAAGATTTAATCCAAATAGGCACCATCGGTATGCTCCGCGCCATTCGAAGCTTCGACAGCACGCGCGGCACGGTCTTTTCCACCTACGCCGTGCCGCTGATCATAGGCGAGATACGCCGCCATCTGCGGGACGACGGGCTGATCAAGGTCAGCAGGCAGTATAAGCGCCTCGGCGTTCAGATAATGAATCTCAAGAACAAAATAATGATGGAAGAAGGGCGCGAGGCAACACTCTCCGAGCTTGCCCGGGGGTGCGGTGTCAGCGTGTCGGAGGCGGCGGTGGCGCTTGATTCCATGTGCCCCGTGGCATCGCTCAGCGAGACCGTCTACGGCGACGAGGGTGTGACCCTTGAGAGCATAATCCCCTCGGAGGATCACGAGCTGCAGCAGCTCAGCGACAACATTGCACTGTCTCAAGCCATCTCCCGCATGCCCCAGATGTGGCAGAAGATAGTTCTGCTCCGCTACTACCGCGACATGACTCAACAGCAGACCGCCCTTGCCCTGGGGCTGTCGCAGGTGAAGATATCCCGTGAAGAAAAGAAGATCTTCGCCTTTCTCCGCGCAGAGCTGACGGGATGATTTTGCATACAAAAAACCTCGCTCTCGAGGCGCACTTCCTTACGGAGTGCGCCTCGAGAGCGAGGTTTTATTGTTAATTTCATTTACCTTCTGACCTTTGGCTGATAGCTTATCTCGCTGACCGAGTACACTGTAACGAAGGCCTTGGGGTCGGTCTTTTTCACAAAATCCATCAGTTTTCTGTATTCCTGCTTGTCAACGATTGTGATGACCTCTCTGCGGGGCGTGTTGTCGTACGCACCCGTAATTTCGTTGAGGGTTGCGCCGCTGTGAAGCTCATGCAAAATAAAGTCAACGATTTCGTCAAGCTTGGGCGAGATGACGCACACTCTGCGCTTGATGTTCAGTCCGAAGATGAAATAATCCACCATCATGCCGCCAAAATACGTGCCGATTAAGCTGAGGATCACAGTCTTTGTGTCGTAGACGAGCACCGAGGTCAGCGCCACAGCAATGCCCGAAACCGACACCGCCTGACCGATATCCATTCGCAGGTACTTGTTCATAATCTTCGCCACGATGTCAAGTCCGCCCGACGATGCGTTGTGGGAAAACAGTATCGCCATGGCGATGCCAACCACAAGTATGTAGCAGATAAGGTCAAGCAGAGGGTCTTGCGTAAGCGACTGAAAATTCGGGAAAATCTGCTCGAAAACACCCATGAAAACAGGCACCATAATAGCCGCGTAAACAGTCTTTGCGCCAAACTCGTTTCCAATGAGAATGAAGCCCAAAATCAGCAAAACAACGTTGATTGAGAGCGAAATTGCCGAGATTGGCAGCGGAATATAGTTGCTGAGCACCATCGCCAGCGCCGAGCCGCTTCCAACCGCCAGATTGCTTGGCAGCATGAAGAAATATATGGCAACAGATGCCAGAAACGCGCCGAACGTGATGACGAGAAACTCGCCTGCGTTCCGCCATGTAAACAGTTTTTTCATATTCGTCCTTTCGATTGAAAAATCAGCTTTTGATTCAGAAATTATTCGCCGAAAGTATAACATAAACGGGGGAAAAAGTCAAGAGGGGAAAGGGCTGTAATTATTTCAATATCTCCATCGCTTTTCTGTATTTTTCGGTTCGCTTCAGCGCCCATTCGTCCACAACGTCCAATCTTGTAAGATCGCTGTTATGGGAGAGATCCGCAAGCTTTACAGCTGTTGCAACCGGGTTTTTCGCTATCTCTTTTATGTAATCC
>CAZISP010000241.1:0-3068 GCA_964541955.1 uncultured Lachnospiraceae bacterium | reverse complement strand
GGTCCGAGAATGCTCTCAAGCATATATTTTTTCATGTATCTGAGAAGCTTAAACATTTTTCCTCCACTTTGACAAATGGGTAGTATTTTCAGCTATCCATTTTACCACATTTTTCTTGATTTGTCACTATCTTTTGAAATTATTTTGAAGTTATTTGACAAAACCTTGAAAGAATGACAAAAATCATGTATAATTAAGTTAAGAAAACAATCGGAGGAGAAAAAATGAAAAGAATAACCGCATTTTTGCTTTTTGTCTCCGTTCTTGCACTTTACATAGCCCCGACTATTGCCGCATCGGACGCACCCGAATGCTACGTATCGGACACTCGGTACTATGATTCTTCCCCCTCGCAGTTCCTATCCACCCTCTCCCCCGAGGAGGAAGAGGCACTGCTTGGCACGATCACTGCAAAATACGAATCAAACGGCAACCCGGGCGCCATATCAAGCGGCAATGGCGACGCGGGCGGTGTGTCATTCGGCGCATATCAGTTTGCAAGCCGCGCGGGTGTTCCCTTGACCTTTGCCAATTGGTGCGTTTCCTCGGGCAAGGGCACGGATATCGGAAACAGGCTGATAAATGCCTACAATGCCGACGGCAATACATACGGAACAAATTTCAAGGCGGAATGGTCTGCCATTGCCGCCGAAAACGCGGACGGCTTTCTTGCCCTCCAGCATGACTTTGTAAAAGTCACTTATTACGATGCCATCGTAACGAGAGTTGAAAACAACGTGTCGGGCTTTGACATTGACACATACGGCATTGCGCTGAAAAACGTTTTCTGGTCGAGAGCGGTGCAACACGGAGTGAGCGGCGCTTACAACGTCATCAGCCGCGCGTTTACGGCACTTGGGGGCTTTGATTATCAGTCGGAAGAAACGCTGATTCGCGCGATTTATGCCGAAAGCGGTGCGCTTTCCGAAACAGGAACCAATCAGATAAGCGGAAGTACCGCCGAGAGCCTCGGCATAGACGGCCTCTACATGAAATATTACAGCGCAAATTCCTCGGCCGTGCAGGTCTCGGTCTACCGCCGCCTGCACATAAACGAGCTGACCGACGTTCTGAATATGCTTCGCACCTACGGCGGCTACGTCAGTGCCGACGCACCCGATTTTGAGCTTGCCGACACGCGAGTGAGAAAAGTTACCCAAAGCTCGGCGCAAATCTGCGGCTTTTTGTACAACTACGGAGGCGGCTATGTGTCGGACTACGGAATAATTGCGGGAAGGAGCGCGGACAAGCTCGAGAGCATATCCCTTGGCGGCGGCACAAGCTCTGTAGTTTTGTCTGTCGTCGGCACTTTTGACGGACTGACGCAGGACCGTGCTTACGTGGCGGGTGTATACGCCGTCGTTGACGGTCAGTACCGTCAGTCCGAGCTTGTTTCCTTCGCCACGGGCGAGGTGGTCTACTACACCGTGACATTTCTGAACTATGACGGAACGGTCCTCGCCAAGGTTGACGTTCCCTGCGGGGACAGCGCCGTCTACGACGGCGAGACCCCCGCAAAGCCCTCGGACACGTATCTTTCCTACACCTTCTCCTCATGGAGCGCCGATCTTTCCTGCGTCACTCAGGACATGACCGTGTTTCCTCTTTTTACTGCCGCTCAGCGGCTTTACACCGTGACCTTTCTGGACTATGACGGAACGGTTTTGGACACGGCAACGGTTCCTTACGGTGCGTCTGCCGCATACGGCGGCCACATAACCCCGTCACGCCCCGGAAACTCCCTTTACAGAAAGGTTTTCAGCACTTGGGACAAGGACTTGTCTTCAATTCTCGATGACACGGTCTGCAAGCCTGTTTTCTGCGACGTGAGCTATCTTTGGAGCGGCGACGCGGCAAAAAGCTTTTCGGGTGGTGACGGAAGTATGCAGTCACCCTATCTTATCTGCTGTGCCGAGGAGCTGGCACTGTTTGCGTCTCTTGTAAACGGCGGCAGGACGGATATTTGTGCGCGGCTGACGGAAAACATCGTGCTCAATCACCCCTCTCTGCTCGGTGGCGACGAGCTTCCGAAAACAGCCCTCGTCCTGTCTCCCATCGGCTCTGCCGAAGCTCCCTTTTCGGGAAGCTTTGACGGGGGCGGATTCAAAATAGTCGGCCTTGTAACGAGCGGCGAAAGCTCGGGGCTTTTCGGCATAATCGACGGCGGCGAGGTTAAGGATCTCATAATCGACGGCGTATATTCTGCAGGAGTGAGCCACGCAGGCGGTCTTGCGGGGCAGATAAGGGGCGGTGCCGCTATATCGCAGGTCGCGGTATACGGTGATGTTATCTCGGACGGCTATTCCGGAATGCTTTGCGGCTCAGCCGAGGGCGGGGTCATGATCGAGGACATTTACTGCGCGGGCTCTGTCACGGGCAAAACGGCAGGCAGTGTCGGCGGCAGCTTTGACAGCGCAAGTCTGAGCCGTGTCTTCGCTCAATGCACCGTGCAGGGCGACGTTTCGGGCGGTGTCGGGGGCAAATGGCAAGCCATGCTTGCATTCTCACATTGCTTCTACGAGGTTCGTGACGGGCTGTCCGACATCATTGCCGTTCCCGTTGCATCGTCGGCGCTTCAAGCAGAAGATTCCTACCGCGGGCTGACAAGCAATGACCGCTGGGTGCTGACCGAGGGCGGCGCAAGGCTCGCTCTTGACGAGAAAAACAGCTTCAATTACGACGTTTTCGGCGATTTCAACCTTGACGGCGTGTGTAACGCCGTTGACGCCGTGCTCTTGGCACAGCTCCTGGCAAACTGGGATATATCGGGCACCGACCACAACAAGAACTTTGATCCAAGCGGCGACGGCATCACGAACGTAACCGATTCGGTTATCCTCGCCCAGGCAATCGCCGGCTGGAGTGTTTCCTGATTATTCAAATTTCCTCAACACAAATCCCTTGACTTTTCAAAAAAGCGTAATATAATATTTAGTAACAAATTAAAAAGAAGGTATTATCATGTCAGAAATCAAAAAGGGCGGAATATCCGTTGAATCGGAGCACATATTCCCCATCATCAAAAAATGGCTTTATTCCGAGAAGGACATCTTCCTTCGCGAAATAGT